>WHTI01000105.1 GCA_009377815.1 Actinomycetota bacterium | reverse complement strand
CTCACCTGCGTGAAGGAGACCCGAGAGGAGGTGGACGCCGTCGGGCAGAGAGCCGGTGACCTGGGTGAGTTCGGCGGGGTCGTACTCGTCTTCGATCTCACCGACGATCTCTTCGAGGATGTCTTCGACCGAAACGATGCCGGCCGTGCCCCCGTACTCGTCGAGCACGATCGCAAGCTGTTTGCGGGCCCGGCGCAACTCAACCAGCAGAGACTCGAGGTCCCTCGATTCGGGGACGAGAAGCGGTTCCTGGACGATGGCGGTGATGGACGTGCCGGCGCGCCGCTCGAACGGGATCGCCAAGAGGTCTTTCACGTAGGCGACCCCGATGATGTCGTCGATGCTCTCGCTGTAGACCGGGAAGCGAGAGTGGCCCGACGAGCGAGCCAGTTCGGTCATGTCCTTGAGCGTTGCGGTCTGCGGGAGCGCCTCGATCGAGGTCCGCGGGACGAGCGCCTCGGCGGCGGTCTTCTCGCCGAAATCGATCGATCGGGCGAGGAGCGAGTACTCCTCGTCCTGAAGGGTCCCGGCCTCCCTCGATGCGTGAACCAGCAGGTCGAGTTCCTCGAGCGAGCGGACGCCCGTGATCTCCTCGCGGGGTTCGATCCCGAAGAGTCGAACGGTCCAGTTGGCGGCCGCGTTGAGGACCCTGATGAGCGGCGCCTGGAGGAAGTTGTTGACCTTGAGGGCCGGAACCGTGCGGCGTGCGACCGCCGTGGGCCTAGCGATGGCGAAGTTCTTGGGCACGAGCTCCCCGAACACCATCTGGAACGATGTAGCCAGGACCAGGGCGATCGCGATGGAGAATCCGTGGACCGAGGATTCCGGAAGCCCCACGAACTCCAGGGCGGGATCGATGACGCGGGCCAAGGTCGGCTCCGCGATGAATCCGAGAACCAAGGATGAGATCGTGATCCCGAGCTGAGCACCTGAAAGCTGGAACGAGAGCGATCGGACCGCGCCGAGGATGCTGATCGCTTTTCGGTCGCCAGACTCCGCCTCCCCCTCGAGGGATTCCCTGTTGATGGCCACGAGGGCGAATTCACCGGCGACGTAGAAGGCGTTGGCCGCGACCAGGATGAGAACGGCCAGCAGGCCTAAGGCGATGTCCATGCGCCGTCTATCATGACGGAATGAGCGACCTGTCTATGGAAACCATCGTCAACCTTTGCAAGCGCAGGGGGATCGTGTTCCCCTCGAGCGAGATCTATGGGGGGCTTCGCTCCGCCTGGGATTGGGGACCGCTCGGGATCGAGCTGAAGCGGAACGTCAAGAACGCCTGGTGGCGATCGATGGTTCACCTGCGGGGGGACGTCGTGGGCATCGAGTCCTCGATCCTGATGTCTCCCAAGGTCTGGGAGGCCTCGGGACACGTGGCGACTTTCACCGACCCCCTGGTGGAGTGCACGAACTGTCACCACCGGTTCCGGGCCGACCACATCAATCTCGAGAAGAACTGCCCCGACTGCGGCCAGGGTCCGGCGTGGACCGATCCGAAGAACTTCAATCTTATGTTCAAGACACACATGGGCCCGGTGGAGGACTCCGGCAACGTCATCTACCTGAGGCCCGAGACGGCGCAGGGGATGTTCGTCGACTTCCTCACCGTCCAGACGACTTCCCGGAAGAAGATCCCGTTCGGGATCGCGCAGCAGGGGAAGTCGTTCCGCAACGAGATCACCCCAGGCAACTTCGTCTTCCGCACCCGCGAGTTCGAGCAGATGGAGATGGAGTTCTTCGTCGAGCCGGGTACCGATGAGGAGTGGCACGAGTACTGGCTCAAGGCCCGGATGGACTGGTTCCAGGACCTCGGGATGAGTGAGGACAAGTTGCGCCTCCGGGAGCACGAGGCCGACGAGCTCAGCCACTACGCCAAGTCGACCTACGACATCGAATACGACTTCCCCGGGATGGGATGGTCGGAGCTCGAGGGCATCGCCAACCGGACCGACTTCGACCTCAAGGCGCACGCCGAGCACTCGGGCCAGGAGCTCACCTATTTCGACCAGGAGAAGAACGAGCACTACGTTCCGTACGTGATCGAACCGGCCCTCGGGGTCGAGCGGTGCACCCTGGCGTTCATCATCGACGCGTGGCGCGAGGAGGAGGCTCCGACCGCCTCCGGGAAGGTCGAGAAGCGGAGCCTGTTGGCGCTCGACCACCGGTTGGCCCCCACCAAGGTGGCGGTGCTCCCGCTGTCGAAGCACGCCGACCTCACACCGGTGGCCGAGAACCTTGCGGCCGAGATCCGGAAGTCGTACGTCACCGACTTCGATGTGGCCGGCTCGATCGGGAAGCGCTACCGGCGCCAGGACGAGGTCGGCACGCCGTTCTGTGTAACGGTCGACTTCGAGTCGCTCGAGGACAACCAGGTCACGGTGAGAGAACGAGACACGATGAACCAGGACCGCATCTCGATCGATGGAGTCCTGGACTACCTTGGGAAGAGGATGGAAGCGTAAGCAACGCATGGAAGCAGAAAGAGGGATCGCGATGACGGCGGCAAGCAAGAAATGGGTCTACGACTTCACCGAAGGGAATGCCTCACAGAAGAACCTCCTCGGCGGTAAGGGAGCCAACCTCGCCGAGATGACCAACATCGGATTGCCGGTCCCTCCCGGTTTCACGATCACTTGCGAGGCCTGCAACGCCTACCGCGTCGAAGGTGGTTTCCCCGAAGGTTTGCTCGACGAGGTCGCCGACCACCGCAAGCACCTCGAGGAAACGATGGGGCTCCAGATCGGGAATCCCAAGGACCCGCTGCTCGTCTCGGTGCGGTCGGGGGCTCCGTTCTCGATGCCGGGGATGATGGACACGGTGCTGAACGTCGGGCTCAACGACGAATCCGTCGAGGGCCTCATCAACCAGACCGGCGACCCTCGGTTCTCGTGGGACTCCTACCGCCGTCTGATCCAGATGTTCGGCAAGACCGTCATGAACGTCGACGGGGATCTGTTCGAGGAAGCCCTCGAGGAGGCCAAGCACGAGAAGGGGGTCACCAACGACGTCGATCTGGACGTCGACGACCTCAAGGCTCTGGTCAAGACCTTCAAGAAGATCATCAAGAAGGATGCGAAGAAGGAGTTCCCGCAGGATCCGACCGACCAGCTCCACGATGCGATCGAGGCCGTGTTCGGGTCGTGGGACAACAAGCGCGCCCAGGACTACCGGCGCCGGAACAAGATCGACGATTCGCTCGGGACCGCGGTGAACATCCAGACCATGGTCTTCGGCAACAAGGGTGAAGACTCGGGAACCGGTGTCGCATTCACCCGCGACCCGGCGTCCGGCGAGAAGAAGCCGTATGGGGACTACCTCGAGAACGCTCAGGGCGAGGACGTCGTTGCGGGCATCCGTCACACGCTCAAGCTGCAGGAGATGGGCAAGGTCCAGCCCAAGGCGTGGAAAGAGCTCAACGCTCACATGGCCACGCTCGAGAAGCACTACAAGGACATGTGCGATATCGAGTTCACGGTCGAGAAGGGGAGGCTGTGGCTCCTCCAGACCCGCACCGGCAAGCGCACCGCGCGCGCCGAGTGGGAGATCGCACACGACATGGTCGAAGAGGGCCTCATCGACGAGCCGACCGCCCTCAGGGACCGTCTCACCGCCGACAAGCTCGATGAGATCTTCAAACCGGTGATCGAGGCGAAGGTCAAGACGACGTCGGACCCGATCGCGCGCGGTCTCAATGCTTCCCCCGGAGCCGCCGTGGGACGGGTCGTGTTCACCGCCGACGATGCTGCCGCGTGGGCGGAAAAGGGAGAGCGGGTCATCCTTGTTCGCCGCGAAACGAACCCCGACGATTATCACGGCATGGTTGCGAGTCAGGGGATCCTCACTTCTGCTGGAGGGACCAACTCCCATGCGGCGGTGGTGGCCCGGGGCGAGGGCATCCCCGCGGTCTGCGGCGCCGCCGAGATCAGCATCGACCGCAAGGCGAAGACGTTTCGGGCGGGCAAGGTGACGATCAAGGAAGGCGACTACGTCACGATCGACGGCACCGACGGGACGGTCTACGCCGGCGAGCTGCCGACCGAGCGCTCCGTGCTCGACGCCGCGATGCTCGGCCAGAAGAGAGCACAGAACTCGGGCCTCTGGCGCGCGTTCGATCGCTTCATGAAGGTGGCCGACGGCAAGCGCTCCCTGAGGGTCAGGGCGAACGCTGACACACCGGAGCAGGCGAAGAACGCTCGCGTCCGAGGAGCGGAGGGCATCGGGTTGTGCCGGACCGAGCACATGTTCATGGGCGAGGAGCGGGTCGAGGCGGTCCGCAAGATGATCTTCGCTCAGAGCGACGAAGAAGAGGCCGAGGCCTACGCCGAACTGCTTCCGCTCCAGCGCAAAGACTTCGAGGGCATCTTCAAGGCGATGGACGGGTTCCCGGTGACCGTCAGGCTGCTGGACCCGCCGCTGCACGAGTTCCTCCCCAACCACGTCGACCTCGAGGTCGAGGTCGCGCTGGTGGAGGCCGGCGCCAAGAGGATGGGCAAGAAGAAGCTCGCAGAGCGTAAGGATCTTCTCAGTAAGGTCCGCGAACTGCGCGAAGACAACCCGATGCTGGGGCTCCGAGGCGTGCGCCTCGGGATCGTCAAGCCCGGGCTGTATGCGATGCAGGTGCGGTCGATCGTTCAGGCGGCGGTCAAGCTCAAGAAGAAGGGGCTCGATCCGAAGCCCGAGATCATGATCCCGTTGATCGCGACGGCCGAAGAGTTCGTTCGTATGCGCGATGAACTCCTCCCGGTGGTTGCAGAGGAGATCGAGAAGGCCGGCGTCGATCTCGAGATTCCCTTCGGCACGATGATCGAGCTTCCACGAGCCGCTCTCCGTGCCGGCGAGATAGCCGAGACCGCGGACTTCTTCTCGTTCGGAACGAACGATCTCACCCAGACGACCTACGGGTTCTCTCGTGACGACATCGGGAAGTTCCTTGCGATGTACGAGGAGCTGAAGCTCGTCGGCTGGAACCCGTTCGTCTCGATCGACGACGTGGGCGTCGGTCGACTCATGACGATCGCGGTTGAGGAAGGGCGGGCGACCAACACTCATCTGCACCTCGGCATCTGCGGGGAGCACGGCGGGGACCCGATGTCGGTGACGTTCTGTCACAAACTGAACCTCGACTACGTGTCGTGTTCGCCGTTCCGGATCCCGACCGCCCGGCTGGCGGCGGGACAGGCGGTCCTCGGCGACGCGCAGTCGAGCTCGAAGTAGCCACTCTGGACACGCCGATCGTTCTCGTAACCGGAACGATCGGCGCAGGTAAGTCGGAGCTCGTCGAAGCGATCTCGGACGTGCTCGATGAGCGAGGGCTGCACCACGCGTTCATCGAGCTCGACGGATTGGGGCAGCTCTATCCGCCCCCCGATCCGAGGAACGACCCTTTCAACATGGACCTCCAGATAAGGAACTTCGCCTCGGTCCTGCCTCATCTCATCGAGGCGGGGGCTCGCTACCTCGTGCTGGGCGCGACGATCGAGCGCCCCGAGCAGCTGGAGCGCCTGCGTGCGGCGACCGGAGCGACCGATCTCACCGTGGTCCTGGTGAAGGCATCCCCCGAGACGGTCCGCGACCGCATCATCGAACGAGAAACCGGCTCGCGCTTGGTCGAGAGTTTCCTGAAACGCACCGAGAAGCTGGCTCGCAAGATCGAGAAGTTCGGGATGCACGATCTCGCCGTGTTGAACGAGGGCCGGCCGATCGAGGAGGTCGCCGCCGAGGTCGTTGCTTACCTCCGGTGGTGACCTTGGCCGGAAGCGGCTCCTAACTCGAGCCGACCCTTTCACGTCGTAGGCGGGTGCTACCGTCGGCTCCATGAGCACGATCAGGTCTCGCATCGAAGAAGATGAGCGGAGGACCCTGTCCGAGCGAGCGGTGCTTGCAGTCGCCAGCAAGGGCCGCGAACGCGACGAGTCCGAGGACGATCTGAGGACCTGTTTCCAGCGGGATCGTGACCGGGTCGTTCATTCCAAGGCGTTCCGGCGCCTCGCGCACAAGACCCAGGTGTTCCTGGCCCCCGAGGGTGATCACTACCGCGTGCGCCTCACCCATACGCTCGAGGTCACCCAGGTCGCGCGGACCATCGCCCGGGCGCTGGCCCTCAACGAAGATCTCGTCGAGGCCATCTGTCTCGGACACGACCTCGGTCACACACCCTTCGGTCATATGGGCGAGGAGTTTGTGGCCCGATATCAACCGGGGTTCCGCCACAACCTCCAGTCGGTCCGCATCGTCGAGGTGCTCGAGGACCTGAACCTGACCTGGGAGGTCCGGGATGGGATCGCGAACCACACCTGGTCGATGCCGATGCCTTCGACGCTCGAGGGGCAGATCGCGAGATATGCGGACCGGATCGCGTACCTGAACCACGACATCGACGACGCTATCCGGGCCGGCATCCTGGTCGAGGACCAGCTTCCCGAGGCGACCAGAGAGGTCCTGGGGATCGGTCATCGGGCCCGGATCAACACGATGGTCGGAGACCTCGTGCGGGCCTCAGAGGGATCGGCAGATATCGCCATGAGCCCGGACGTCTTCGAATCGATGGGCCTGACCAGGGAGTTCCTGTTCGAGCAGGTCTATCTCGGCCGAGTGACCCCCGAAGTGAAAGAGCAGGTCGAGGGCATCATGACCACTCTTCTGGAGCACTTCGAGGCCGACCCACCGGCCGAGGGGTTCGGCGATCCGAGGACGCGGTCGGTGGATTACGTCGCCGGGATGACCGATCGGTTCGCGATACGCACGTTTACGGACCTGGGGGGAGCGGCGGTCCTCGGCTCGGGGCTATTAGGATGAGCGGACTTCCCCCGAAGTAGACCTGGAGAGCTGGGCGGCTCCCTGGTCACATCGCACGTCGGCTAGTTGTGAAGTGGGTTAATGGCGAAGATCAACGACGAGGACATCGACAGACTCCGAGATACTGCGGACATCGTCGAAGTCATCTCCGGTTACACACAGCTGAAGAAGTCGGGCGGAAGCACCTTCAAGGGCCTGTGCACTTTCCACTCGGATAAGACGCCGTCCATGAGCGTCGACCAGGCGAAGGGACTGTTCTTCTGCTTCGGGTGCGGCGAGGGCGGCAACATCTATCACTTCGTCCAGAAGATGGAGAACCTCGACTTCCCGGACGCGGTCGAATGGCTCGCGCGCAAGACCGGTTTCCAGCTGCGCTACGAGGAGCAGCGGCCCGGAGAGCGCCAGGCGCGCGGACTCAAGCAGCGGATCGTCGCGGCCAACGAGGAGGCGACCAAGTTCTTCCACAAGGCCCTGATGGACTCTCCGGAGGCGTCGGGGGCTCGGCAGTACCTCGCATCGCGTGGTTTCGACCGGGAAGTAGCCGCCAGCTGGGAGCTCGGCTACGCGCCGGGCCGCGATTCGTTGACCAAGCATCTGACCGGCAAGGGGTTCACGCACGAGGAGCTCCTCAAGGCGAACCTCTCACGCAAGAGCGACCGTGACGGCAGCCTGTACGACGCGTATCGCCAGCGGATCATCTTTCCCACCCGGAGTCACCAGGGTGACGTCGTCGGATTCGGAGCCCGCAAGTTGCTCGAGAGCGACGATGGCCCGAAGTACCTCAACACGGCCGAGACCCCGGTGTTCCAGAAATCGCGCGTCATGTACGGATTGCTCAAGGCGAAGGCGACTCTCGGTAAGGGCGACGCGGCGATCGTCGTCGAGGGCTACACGGACGTCATCGCGCTGCACGAGGCCGGCATCGTGCAAGCCGTCGCGACCAACGGTGTCGCACTTGGTGAATCTCACTTCGAGTTGTTGAAGAAGTTCACACACCGGTTGGTGCTGATGTTCGACGCCGATACGGCCGGAAAAGGCGCAACCGAGCGAGGTTTCGACCTTCAACACAAACTAGGACTGGAAGTCCTAGTGGCTCCATTGCCGGAGGGTTCGGACCCTGCCGACGTCGTGAAGAACGACGGTGCTGATGCGCTGCGCAAGATCGTCGATGCGGCCTCTCCGTTGATGGAATTCAAGCTCCAACAGACGGTTGCGAAGCTCAGCCTCGATACTCCAGAAGCGAAAGGTCGCGCGGTTCGTGAAGTGGTCGAGGTGCTAGGGTGGCACCCCGATCCAGTCGCACGACATGAGTATGTATTCATGGCCGCGCGACTCATCGGAGTTGACTCGGATGCGATCCAACGGACGCTTGGGGAACGTGGTTCCCGGCCGCCATCCGAGTCTGATCGAGCCGGGGGGGTCGATACGGGGCGTGATCGCCGCTTCCCCGGAAACGTGAAAGTTGAGCGAGAGGCGCTCCAGTTGCTCGTTACGCGCACGCAGCAAGCCGGCCCCTGGGCCAGACAGATCAGCACCGCAGACTTCACCGCCCCGGCCCGCCGAGAGCTGTTCGATGCCGCGCTTGGGACGATCGAAGCAGGCGCTTCCGAACTTCCGGTCGAGGACGCGTCGAAGTTGTCTCCCGACGCGTTCTCGTTGTTCACGGAGCTGTCGCTCGGAGCGGACGACCATCCGATCGACGACCTCGAGGGGCGTCTTCTGGAAGTCTTCGTACGGCTTAAAGTGTTCAGCCTCGAACGAGATATCAAGCGTAGAAGGGCTACTTTGCAAGAAGTGAATCCCGTAGACGAAGCAGGCAAGCACGACGAGCTCTTCACCGAACTGGTAGGTCTCGAAGCCGAGCGCCGTGATCTGTTGCGCCGGTTGCAAGGGGCCGCATAGACATGGCAGGTAGGTCCGAAACCAAGAAGACGTCGGCGAGCGAAACGATCACCGCCGATCCCACTCAGGCTCAGGTCGACACGCTGATCAAGGAGGCGCGCAAGGAAGGCTCGATCACGGCGGCCGACCTCGCGGAGAAGCTCGCCAAGATGGACCTGACGACCGACGAGACCGACGCGGTCTTCCAACGCCTGGTCGATGTCGGCGTCGATGTTGCCGAAGACGAGTCGATCAAGGAAGAAGTAGCCGAGGAAGAAGAGGAATCGACCGAGGATGCCGACGAGGCCCGCCGCCGCGAGCGTCGCGCCATCGATCTGGCACTGAGCAAGGCCCCCACCAACGACCCCGTTCGCATGTATCTCAAGGAGATCGGCAAGGTCGCGCTGCTGACCGCCCAGCAAGAGGTCGATCTCGCGAAGCGGATCGAAGCCGGCCTGTTGGCGGAGGCCCGCCTCCTGGACACATCGGCGACGACCACCGAGGACCAGCGCTGGGAGCTGAACCGCATCTCTCGCGACGGAGCGAAGGCCAAGCGTCACCTCGTGGAGGCCAACCTGAGACTGGTCGTCTCCATCGCCAAGCGCTACGTCGGTCGTGGGATGGCGTTCCTCGACCTGATCCAGGAGGGGAATCTCGGTCTTATCCGTGCGGTCGAGAAGTTCGACTACACCAAGGGGTTCAAGTTCTCGACCTACGCGACATGGTGGATCCGTCAGGCCATCACGCGGGCGATCGCCGACCAGGCGCGCACGATCCGGATCCCGGTGCACATGGTCGAGACGATCAACAAGCTCGTCCGGATACAGCGTCAGTTGCTGCAGGATCTCGGCCGGGAACCCACCGCAGACGAGATCGCCACCCACATGGAGATGACGCCGGAGAAGGTTCGGGAGATCCAGAAGATCTCTCAGGAGCCCGTGTCGCTCGAGACTCCGGT
>WHTI01000404.1 GCA_009377815.1 Actinomycetota bacterium | reverse complement strand
TGTCTGTACCTTGAAGCGCACGGCCACTGCCTTGAAACCGTTGCGCCCCCAAGATGCGATCGTGAGTACGTGAGGTCCGGCGCTCAGTCGCCGGGGCCACCTAAGCGTGGCCCTGTACGAGCGTCGACCGATCCTGTTCAGTTTCGCCTGCTGAGGGTCGACCCTCGAGTTCTTGACGACGAAGAAGACGGAGTTGTTGCGGGCGCGGATGCGCTTGACGATGGCCTTGAACCGCGGCCGGTGCGTCAGCGTCTCCCTCCCGCCGGGGCGCACCGCCCTTATCTCCGCCCGGCCGTGGACCGGGTCGACCTTGGTGACACCATCATGAGTGATCACCGGAAGGGCCGCGGCGGAGCGCCTCGAAGGGCCTTCCTGCGCGACGATGCCGGTCATCGTGACGACCGAGGCGGCGTCGTCGTCCATGGGAGCGATCACTCGCACCTCGAAGTCGCGCCTTCTTGCATTTGCCCAGGCTCCCCATCCCTCGGCCCACGCGCTCCTCTCCTTCTTGAACGCCTCGAACCCGCCGATCGTCCGGCGCGACTGCTTTGTCATGAGCCTCCAGGCTTTCCGCGCGTTGCCCTCCTCCAGGTATTCGAGCCATTTCTTGACGGTCGGTTTCACGGAGCACAGTTTGCACTCCTCTGCAGAGGACGCAGCTGTTGTGATGGCTGGCGCGAGCGACAGCGTCAGCGCGCCTGTCAGCAGAAGCACAAGCATTCGTACAGACTTCCTGTGCGATAAAGTCATCGCGAACCTCCTTGTTGTTGTTGAGAAACCAGCACCTCCTGTGTAGACGGTAGGCGGCACTAATAGGTTGCAATCGAAGGGCCCGTGCGACGAGATCGCGCGGACGAACGGCTGAGAACCAAAACGAGTTTCACGTCTCGACCACGCGTCCGTCCCGGTCTTCCCAACGCGAGTTGTCGGTCATGAACATGCAGGTTGCGTCTGTCGCGCTGTCCACCACATAGTGTTTCACCACCAGGTCGCGCTCTATCAGGAAGTGATCATCCTCGGGATAGAAGACCGCCTGCTCCGGCTCATCTCCAGCGAAGCCCTTGATCGAATCCATAGAGTCCCACAAGCTGATCATCAGGAACTCACACCTGTCATCGAGATCTCGTCGCAGCATCAGGGCGGCTACATTGCCGGGCGTGCTCCTATACTCGGGCATACCTGTGCTGCCGATGTACTGCGCATAAGGATCGCCGTCATGCAATCGGACGGCGCCTCTCCAGATCCGCGCAATCATTTTGGTCCCTCCTACAAAGTTGCGGACGTCAGGGATCT
>WHTI01000112.1 GCA_009377815.1 Actinomycetota bacterium | reverse complement strand
TCGTTCCCGGGCGTCGACCTCGACGCCCATAGCCTCGCCGCCTCCTTGGGGGATGCCGCGGTCAAGGCGCTGCTCGGCCTCCCCTAGCGGCGATACGCACGTCACACGGCAACCCACCCGCAAACCTCTATCGTTACTGGGTTGGGGACTCCATGCCAGACCAGGCGCGCCGGTAACACAGAAGCCGTTCGTCTCGACGAACGGCGCGGAACAACCGGGAGGGACTGTGGACTTCGTCGTTCAGGATGAGTACGCCGAACTGCAAAGGAACATCACCGACTACATCGAACGCGAGCTGAGGCCGCTCGAGGCGGAACTCGATCCCGAGAAGGACGACGTCCCGATCGAGTTGCGTGACAAGGTCCGGCGGCGCTCCGCGGAGTTCGGGTTCTATGCCGCCGACTTCCCTGAGGACCTCGGCGGGAGCGGACTCCCCCAACTCGGGATGGTCCTTCTGAGGGAAGCAGCCGCGCGCACCGGTTGCCGGCTCGCTGGATTCACGGTCTACGGGCCGGAGGGTCCGACCGGGGTTCTCCTCGCCGGGACCGACGAACAGAAGAAGAAGTACCTCACGCCGCTGATCACCGCCGAGAAGTCGATGTGCTTCGCGCTGACCGAACCCGACGCCGGCTCCGACGCGCAGAACATCAAGACGACCGCGGTCAAGGACGGCGACTCGTGGGTCCTCAATGGGACCAAGCACTTCATCACCAACGGCAAGCATGCCGACTTCGCGCTCGTGTTCGCGGTGACCGACAAGGAACTGAAGGGCTCGGGCGGCATCACCGCCTTCATCGTCGAGTCATCGACCCCCGGGTTCGAGGTCGGCCGTGGTCAGATCGGCATGCTCGAGGGCGAGGGCCAGTTCGAACTGATCTTCCGCAACTGCCGGGTGAGCGAAGACCAGATCCTCGGTGGACCCGAGAACCTGGGGATGGGCTTCTACGCCGCGATGCAGTTCCTCGCCATGGGCCGGCTGTCGATCGCGGCCATGTGTAACGGGATCGCCGACTACTGCGTGAAGCTCGGGATCGACTACGCGAAGGAGCGCCAGGCGTTCGGACGCCCGATCGGCAAGAACCAGTACGTCCAGGGTCACATCGTCGACTCCCTCGTCGAACTCAAAGCCTCGAAGCTCATCACCTACGAATGCGCCGACAAGTACGACCACGGCGACGCGGTGATCCAGGAATCATCGATGGCCAAGCTCTATTCGACCGAGATGGTCAACCGGGTCGTCGACCGCATGATCCAGGTCCACGGCGGCATGGGTTGGATGCGGGAACTCCCGCTCGAACGGATCTACCGGTTGGTCCGGATCTTCACCCTCGTCGAGGGAACCTCGGAGATCCAGAAGTACATCATCGCCAAATCCGTCGGTCTCTAGACCACCGGGCTGATCGGTTCGTCCTCGGGAGTGAGGTGAGCTTCCTCGATGGTCTCGGCGTGGGTGACCGGAAGGAGCGCGTCGACCCGGTTCGCCTCGCGGTAACGAGTGAGCGAGAGGGCGAACAGGACGAGTCCGGCGCCGACCAACACCGCTTGAACACCGACGACGGCTGCCAGCGCGGGGACGAACGTGAGCGGGAGAAGTTCTCCGATATGCGCGTGGACGTTGACGGTACCGGTCACTCGCCCGTACATGCCGTCCGGGGTCGCTCGCTGCATCAGGGTTCGGGACATCGGGAACAGCACGCCGAGCACCGCGCCCCACACGATGGCGCCCAAGGCAACCACGCGTACGTCTGCGGTGCCGGCATACAGCACCGCACAGAGACCGGAGAGACTCACGCCGACGACCACTGAGCGCGCGGTCATGAACCGCTCCGGCATCTTCACGAGTAGCACCGAGCCCGAGATCATCCCGAGTCCGAAGATGGTGTTTACCCACCCCAGGGTTTCGGGTCCGACATCCAGCACGTCGCGGAAGTACAACGGCTCGACGGCTCCGAAGGCGCCGAACGCCACCCAGGTAGCAGCCGTGGTCGTTATGAACAGTCGGATCGTCCGTGTCGAATAAGAGAACTTGAACCCTTCCTTGATCTCCTGGAACGCCGAAAGCTTCGAGTAACCCTCCGTGGCCAGATCGACGTCGGCATGGAGGTCCCGCAAACTCACTTTGAGTACGAGTGCGGCCGCGACGAGCGACGTCACTGCGTCGAACAGGAAGATCTGGTCGATCTCGCCGAACTTCACGATCAGCGCACCGATGGCCGGCCCGGCTACGAACGCCAGGTTGCCGGCGGACTCGAGCGCGCCGTTGATGCCCTTGAGCTTCTCGTCGTCGTCGGTCAGGTACGGCGGGAACGAGGCCACGGAGGTGTAGACGATCATCGAGAAAAGCGACAGGACCGCGATCGACAGGGTCATCTGCCCCATGGTGTCGGCGAACATCGGCGCGATAGCACTCGGTACGAACGCGATCTCGCCGTAGAGCATGACTTTCTTGGGATCGAAGCGGTCGACGAGGAGACCACCGATCGTGGTTCCGAGCAGTGCCATTACGCCCATCACTCCCATCAGGAGCGCGAGCTGGCCAGGGGTCGAGTTGAGGTCGTAGGAAGCCTTGCCCCAGATACCGACGAAGAAGGCCGCCTCTCCCCCGGCGCGCGAGATGAAGCGCGCCGCGGAGACGCGCACCAGGTTCGGTTCTGGCCGTTGGAATCTGAACATCGGATCGCCTTGCTATCGGTTCGTCGTCAACATCATGGGACAACGGCGGCTCGCTCCGCTGTCATCCCGGCGACAACTGATTCAGCGAGAGAGTTTGCAGGTGGGCGCCTCGGAGCCATCGCAGGCGAGGTGCCACCGTTCTCCTTCGGACGCCATGATGTCATCCCATGCGTCCGCCAGCGCGAGTCCGAAGGCCGCGCGGCCCTCGATGTCGAGGTGGATCGGTTCGCGGAAGGCGACCGACGTCGGGAACGCGTCCTCGGCGTCGATGATCGTGTCCCCGGTCTCGGCCTGGAAGCGCTCGAGCAGGTCGTGATACGCCTCCATATCACCCACCGGATCGGCATGGATCGGCCAGTAATCCTCGGTGACAGGCATGTTCACGACCACGAGGCGCACGCCGCGGTCCTCGAGATCGTTGTGAAGATCGATCAACGCGTCGTATTCGACCCCGCCGACGGCGAAGTCGATGAGCATCTTGTCGTAGAGGGTCGTGATGAACTTGTCCGTGGCCCGGTACTCGACCGAGTCCTCGATACGCGTGCCACGGGGGCCGATCGTCTTGCGAACCTTGGCTTCCGCAAGGGCCGCCTTGTCGGATGAGAAGAGATCGGCGGGATTGCGGAACGCACGCCGGTAGCGGAGGAAGAAGCTCCAGTCTTCGAGTTCGCCCTCCAGCCGGTTGGCCGCGCTAGCCGATGCCTGCTTGTAACCGGGCGAGGTGATGAACTTGTCGTACATCGTCTGGCCCTTGGGGGCGTTGTCGTTCATCTCGCGGGTGTGGATCCCGATGACGACGACCTCCGGATCCAGCAGGGGCTCGAGGATGTCGACCGCCCACGGGCCTACGGTTCGTGTCGTGGGACCCGCGAAGGCGGCGTTGTAGCTGGTGACGCCGGACCGATCGGTGAAGGCGACCGGATCGATCCCTCCCGCCATCATCGAGCTGCCCACGAAGATGACATCGGCCGTCTGCCCGTCGTCGATCATCCCGTGGATCTGGTCGAGCTTCTGAGCGATCTCGGCCCGGGGCCACTTCCCAGGATCGACGGGGAGGCCGGGAGCGGCAAGGCGCGCGGAGACCTCCAGCAACGCCAGCACCAGGGCGAAGCCGAACAACGAGACGTATCCAGATCGACCGATCTTTTTGCCGCTCTTGCGCACCTTGTCCCCAGTCGCTAGCCGCTCCGTTCCCCAGTCGCTAGCCGCTCCGTTCCCAGTCGCTAGCCGCTCCGCCTTCTTCGCACCGAGCTTAGCCGTAGAGGAAGGAGACTCATGAAAGCCGCCGAACGCTGCTTCGGAGGTATGAAAGGGCGAGAACCAGGTACAAAGATAGGAAAACCGAGCAAGGAGGACACCGTGGCGCAGCTTCCCGATGGGATGAAGATCACGTGGTTGGGACACGCAACCTTCATCGTCCAGGGCCCGGACGGCAAGAGGTACCTGATCGACCCGTTCGTGGATTCCAACCCCGCCTGCCCCGGCGACTTGAAAGATGTCGGCAAGCTTGACGCGATCCTGGTCACGCACGGTCACGCCGATCACATCGCCGACCTGGTCCCGATCGCGAAGAAGACCGGTGCTCCCGTCCTCTGCATCGTTGAGATCGGTGCCTGGCTCGCGGGCCAGGGGGTCGACAACGTGATCGCGATGAACAAGGGAGGGAGCGCTCAGATCGCAGGCATCACCGTCCACATGACGCAGGCGATCCATAGCGGAGGGATCAACCTCGGAGACGAGATCATCTACGGCGGTGAGCCGTCGGGGTTGGTGCTCGAGTTCTCCAACGGGTTCAAGCTGTATCACGCGGGCGACACCGCCGTTTTCGGAGACATGGCGCTGATCGCGAAGCTTCTGGCCCCCGACTGGGCGATGCTTCCGATCGGCGACTTCTACACGATGGGCCCGCGCTCGGCGGCGGAGGCGATCCGGCTGCTGGGGGTCAAGACCGTCATCCCGATGCACTACGGAACCTTCCCGGTTCTGTCCGGGACCCCGGAGCAACTAGCCGACGAAGCGGCCGACGTTTCCGGCCTCGAGATCGTCGCGATCGGTCCGGGCGACTCGATCGGCTGAGGCTAGCCCGCAACCTCGAGAGACTGGACCGACGTTCGGGACGTGAGGTGAAGTACGGCAACGGCGTGATCTCCGTCGTTCTTCGTGGTGACCTTGCCTCCCCAGGACTCGACGAGCCTCCGCGCCAAGTAGAGGACGCGCATCCGGCCTTCGCCCTGCTGGATCCCAACCACGACCTCGGATGGAGGCACCGATCCGCAATCAAGGTGCAGCTCCACCCCGCGGGTGGTCTGGTGAAGTGTCATGCTGGATTTGCCATCGCAGACCTCGTCCGACACGTCGACCAGTCGGACCAGCAGCCCTCCCAGCGCTCCCGGATCGGCGAGCACTGCTGGTGCATCGTCGGCCACGCCGGATGCAAGATGATCCAGCAACTCGGGATGATCGGAGGCCGCCGCCGCTCCGGCGAACAACTCTCCGAGCCACACCGGTCCGGCGGCTTCGCCTCCGCGTCCCGACTCGATCGATCGGAGCAACTGGAAGTCGCGCATCGTCTGCGCGGCCTTCTTGGATTCGTCTCTCAGCAGTGAGATG
Source organism: Actinomycetota bacterium (assembly GCA_009377815.1). Classification (GTDB taxonomy): domain Bacteria; phylum Actinomycetota; class CADDZG01; order CADDZG01; family WHSQ01; genus WHTI01. Next base: position 3,845 of record WHTI01000112.1, on the reverse strand, counting down.
AACGCCTCACGCTCGGGGTGATCGGGGCGCGACTCGACGATCTCGGCAAAGCTCCACACCCCGGACAGAAGTCCGGCGAGCTCGTGCACGATCGTCGATTCGGCGCTCATCACCCTCCTTCCACATCCTCGTCCTCGGCCAGCAGATCGGTGGCTCCGATCGCCGCCCCCCACTTGTTATCGGGGTCTTCGACGCCAATCCTGAGCGTCCAGCCCTCCTCGGGGGCCCCCTCGTCCCATACGTACCACCGGAGGCGCCCCAGCTCACCTCCCAGGACGGCCGGATCTGGGGGCCAGGCGAGGTCGCAGAGGAGCGTCCCCAGGTACCAGGCCATCGAACGACCTAGGGCTGCACCCCGGCGGCGGCCGTGCGCTCCCCCGCTGGCGGCCGCCCAGGCGAGGCGGTTCACGGCGATCGCCGGAGTGATCTCGGCGACCCTCGCCTCGTCGAGGGCGAGGACCCCGATCGCATCCAGCGCTCCCCCCTCGACCACCACCGCACGTGCGGCTCCATTCGACTCGGCGGTCCACGGATGGACCAGATCGAGAAGCGTCTGGGTCATCTCCGACTCATCGAGCTCGGCCCCCGGCTTCACCTCGATGACCTCGAGCGGCCCCTCGGGCGGCCACGGCTCCTGAACCTCAACGTGATCGGAACGGTAGGTCGCGAGCGAGTAGGCGGGCTCCCAGTCGACCAAGACACCGGGCAACTCGAGGATCTCCAGGTGCGCAGAGGGATCCCCGATGACGACTTCACCGCGCAGCACACGCTCCTGCGCGACGTAACACGCTAGTTGCGGCTCCTCGATGAGGGGGCCGATCTCGGCCCACGTGTGGGTCGAGGCGGCAACCTCGGTCAAAGGGCCATGCGCAAAACGGCCAACATCGGGATGGAGGACCCCGGCGGCGTAGTCGGCGGGGGCCTCCAGCGCGACCCGGTAGTCGATGTGTGCCGCGATAGGCCACAGTTGCTTGCCGCGTTCGAGCGCGTGTTCGCACGCTTCGGCGAGATCAACGATCTCCTCCCAGGAGCGCGCCGCGCAGAGACCGTCGGCCGCGCGTAGCAGGCCGTTGAGGTCACCGGCTTCGATCAGTTCCCTATGGTGCTCATTCATCGAGTCTCCAGGGCACGCTGCAGATAGGGAAAGATCGCCGTCGCCCAGCGCGCGTAGCCGATCGAGCTGGGGTGGAAGTCATCCGAAGAGTTGTGCGCCTCCGGGTCGTCCGCGAAGAACTTGTACGTTTCCGCCGCGAGCGGAACGACGACGACATCCTTGCTCGCGGCGGCGTCCTCGATCGCCCCGGTAACCGAGCTGCCGCGCCAGCCCGCCACCGAACGCAAAGGCTCGTAGAACGCGGCCGCACGCATATCCGGAACTCCCGAGACGACCACCGTCGCACCCGTCGCCTTCAGACGTTCGATCGCGTCGGCCATCAGCGCGCGCACCTCGTCGAGAGGGGTCAAGTGCGTAACGTCGTTGGCGCCGATCCCGACGAGTACCAGGTCGGGATCCATCTCCACTGCGCGCGGGACCTGTTCGGAAAGGAGTTCGGCCACCCTGGCCCCCGAGATCCCCAGCGATGTCATCTCGACGCGGTAGCCCTCGTCCGCGAGGCGCTCGGCCAGGAGACTGGGATAGGCATCCTCGGGAGTGTCCGCGCCGAGTCCGGCCGCGGTCGAGTCACCGAGGACCACGAATCTCAAGGGAGGGCTCTCGGTATCGCCGAACGTCCCCTCGATGACGAAGGCAGGCTCGGTGGGGAGGTATTCGCGCCTCAACGCGAGGAGAATCTCGCCGCCGATCATCAGCGCGAGCGCCGCGAGCGCGGCCACCAGGGCCAACAAAGTCCGCTTGAACACCGATGAAGCCTAGGCCAGACGTTCGGCGATGTGCTTCGCGGCTCGGTTTGCGATCCCGTAGATCGTCAGCATCGGATTAACCCCGGACGCGGTCGGGAAGGCCGAGCCGTCGGTAACAAACAGGCCGGAAACCTCGTGGCTCTCGTTGTAGGGGCCGATCGCGGAGGCCGAGGGATCGGTTCCCATCCGACACGAGCCCATCTGGTGGAACGACGCCAAAGTCGCCCGGCCCCCGGAATACCCGCGGGCTCTGGTCGCCGCGGCCCACGCCTCGTGCGCTCCAGGGGTGCCCGGGTGATAGATGATCGGAGAGCCGTGCGGCGATTCGACCTCCGTCGCGCCGGCCGCCTCCATCACCTGCCCCGCCCGCACGACGCCCTCAGCGATCCGGCGTTCGTCATCGGCGTTCAACTTGTACTCGACCCTGGGACTCCCATCCTTGCCGATCCTTACGCGCCCGTTGGTGGTGTCGCGCGGCAGCACCGCACAGAACGACTTGTTCTTGTACGCCTCCATCTTGAGCCGGTGGTGGGCGGCGCCCTCCCATGCGATGAACGTCGACCCGGCTCCCGGATGGACCGGCACGGTCTCGAAGATCGGACCGTACCCGCCGTCCCAGTGACGGAACTCGCTCGAGTAACGGGATTGCAGCGTCCCCTCCCACATCTTGACGTCGTCCTCGAAGATCCCGAACGCGGCGGTTCCCGGGTGGAGATGGAGGTTGTGTCCCACCCGCCCTCCGAGCCCGCTGCGAAGCAAGAGGGCCGGGCTCTCGATCGATCCCGCCGCAACCACGACCTTCTTGGCGGTCACCGTCAGACGGTGGGGACCGACCACCGCATCGACGCCGGTCGCCCGTCCATCGACGATGCGAACCGTCCGCACGTCCGCGCCGGTGATGATCCGCGCCCCACCGGCAGCGGCGTCCTCAAGGTACGTACGCATCGTCGATTGCTTGGCCCCGGGACGACAACCGAACCCGCAATAGCCACACTGCTCGTCCTGTGTACAGCCTTTGACCGCGCGTGGGAGGAGATCGACGTGCCAGCCGAGTTTCTTCAAGCCGCTCTCCATCAACTCGTCGCGCTTGCCGGCCGCCGACGAATCGAGGTTCACGTTCAGTCGAGCGCTGACCTCGTCGAGCGATGCTTCGAACTCCCCCGATGCGAACGCTTCGATGCCGGTGATGCGGGTCCACTCGTCGAGCACGAAGTCCGGGGTCTTGAACGAGGTCGTGTAGTTGACGACCGTCCCGCCACCTAGGGTCGCACCGGCGATGATCCGCACGTTTCCGGTCGTGTTGAGGAGTTTCATCCCGTAGAGATACATATCGCGCGACGCTTCTGCCTCGAGATGATCGAAGTCGCTCTCGCTCTTGTAGCCGCCCTTCTCGAGGACGACGACGTCGAGCCCGCTCGCGGCCAGGACTCCGGCGACGCATCCGCCGCCGGCGCCCGATCCGACGATGACGACATCGCAGTGGAGCACCTCGTCGTTATCGACCGACCGCGGCGACAGTCTCTTGGGCTCGACCGGCGCCGGGCCCATCGGCCCCTGGTATCCGATGCGATCCCATTCCGGTCCGGGCCGACCGTAGAGCGATGACAGTGCGAGCGACAGGATGCCGGAAGCCAGTTGGCGCTGCATCGAGATACGGCTCGACTTCCATCTGATCAGAAGGGCCTCCGCCCCCGACGGGCTGAGCCACGACACCGGCACGGGACGTCCGGTGAGGAGCAGGGCTCCCGCACGAGTGTTCATCGCATTCAACGCGCCCAGTAGCTGCTTGCACTCGGACTCCGAAGCGATCTCGCCGATCCCGTCCAACATCCGATCGGCGACCTCGACGATGTACCCATCCCCCAGGGCACCTCGGGCGAGAGCGGCGAGCACGGGAATGACTCGGGGCGCTTCCTTGGCCCTATCCATTCGTTCTCTCCATGCAGAGGTTCTACAACCCCCAGGACGATAAGGCCATCGTCACG
>WHTI01000276.1 GCA_009377815.1 Actinomycetota bacterium | reverse complement strand
CGTCAATCTGAGACATCCGCTTCGAGGTCTGGCCGACGAGCAGGACCGCGTCGAGATCGAGGGCGAGGATCTCGTGTCGGTCGTGCGCGGGCTGGAAGCGCGCTACCCCGCCATGGCCGGCTGGATCCTCGACGAGGCCGGTGCGATACGACAGCACGTGAGCTTGTTCGTTCGTGGGGAGACCGCGCAGCTGGATGAGAAGGTCGGTCCCCACGACGAGGTCTTCATCCTCCACGCGATCTCCGGAGGAGCCGGCGACACCGCCGAACTGCTGGTCGGGACCCGCAAGGGACTGTTCGTACTGCGCGGCGAGCGCGGAGGACCGATGGAGGTAGCGCAGCGCGCCTTCGAGGGCCTGGACGTTGAGTTCGCGATGCGCGATCCGCGCACCGGCACCTACATCGCGTCGGTGACCCACGGGCAGTTCGGCCCCCATCTCTACTGGACCGACGATCCCCTCGGTAAATGGAACGAGGCCGACGGCCCGAGGTTCCCCGAGGACTCCGGAGCCACGCTCGTCCGTACCTGGATCATCGCCAAAGGCGAAGCCGACGGCGTCCTGTGGGCCGGCGTCGATCCTGCGGCGCTGTTCAAGAGCGAGGACTCGGGTCGTTCGTGGCAGCTCGTGCGCGGTTTGTGGGACCAGCCAACACGCCCCGACTGGCAGCCGGGTGGAGGCGGGCTTGCGCTGCACTCGATCTGCACCTGGCCCGGCGATCCGAACCACGTCACGGTTGGTATCTCGGCCGCCGGCATCTGGCACACCGATGACGGCGGAGTGACGTGGCGAAGAGGTGGGAAGGGCATCGTCCCGCGCTACCTGCCTGAGGACGCCGGGGAAGAAGATAAGACCGCTCTGTGCATCCACAACATGCACCGCGCTCCCCTCCAGCCGGAGACGCTCTACATGCAGTTCCACGGCGGCGTCTACCGCTCCGACGACGCCGGCGAGAACTGGAACGAGATCGGGTTGCCTTCAGGCCTTCCGTCCGACTTCGGCTTCCCCTTGGTTATCGATCCGGCCGATCCCGACGCGGCCTACGTGATCCCGTTGACCGCCGATCTCGACCGCGTGACCGAAGGGGGCCGGGTCACCGTCTACGAAACCCGTGACCGTGGCGGGTCGTGGAGAGCGCGTACCGAGGGACTTCCGGACAACGATGCGTACCTGACGATCCTGAGGCAGTCGTTCTGCCACGACGGGAGCTCTCCCCTGGGCTTGTACTTCGGGGCGACATCGGGAGAGGTCTTCGGTTCCGCCGACGCCGGTGCAACGTGGAGCAGCGTGACGCGCGACCTGCCTCCCGTTCTGTCGGTGCGCTGCTCGTCCTAGCTGCGAAAATGCGACCCCTTCGGTACTCCATCAACGTCACATTGGACGGGTGCTGCGATCATCGTGCGGGAATCCCCCCGGACGAAGAGTTGCATCGTCACCACACCGAGAACCTCATCCAGGCCGATGCCCTTCTCTTTGGCCGGGTGACCTACGAAATGATGGAAGCAGGTTGGCGGTCGCCGGCGTCGCCGGGAGCAAGACCAGATTGGATGGAACCCTTCGCCCAGACGATCAACGCGGCAAAGAAGTACGTCGTGTCGAGCACCCTGGAGCAGGTCGATTGGAACGCGGAACTCGTGCGCGGGGATCTGGGCAAGGCCGTTCAGCAACTCAAGCGGGAGTCTGGCAAGGGATTGTTCGTGGGAGGTGTGAAACTCCCATTGGCGTTGACGGAGTTGGGATTGATCGATGAGTTCGAGTTCGTGGTGCATCCCAGGCTCGCGGGTCACGGGCCAACGCTGTTCGAGGGGCTATCCAAGCATGTCGACTTGAAGCTCGTGAGCCGAGTGGAGTTCGGCTCGGGGGCAGTGGCGATGCGGTACGAACCGAAAAGGTAGCCATCGGGCTTACTAGCCCGAGCCGACCCCATCATTAGCGAAACACCTCTAGCGATCCTTCAACCGGTAGACGAAACGGAGACCGGACCAGGTCTCGTCGATCGCGATCCCCTTGTTGTCGACGAGACCGGTCTCGAGTCCGGCCGCCTGCACTACCGGCAGGGACAGATCAGTGGCGACGCCTGAGGCCTTCTTTGGCCACGCGAGCCAGAGGCCTCCATCGATCGCAAGGGCTGCCTTGAGCTTGGGCAACCGCGCCAGGAGTTCACTCCGCTTATCGGTGAAGAACACGATGACGTCGAGCGGCCCGCGGAGCTGCTTCTTGAAAGTCAGGTCGGCCGGAAGGTCACCGAGGCTCGAATCGAAGTCGGCCGGGGCCCCGATGAAGATCACCGAGTGCCCCTCCTTGATCCCAAGCTTCTTCGGCAGCGGCGTGCCCGAGTAGCCCGCGCCCGTCATCCGAACCCCCTCTCGTAGGGAGCCAGGATAGAACGAGCCCCCCGGGAGGGGG
>WHTI01000455.1 GCA_009377815.1 Actinomycetota bacterium | reverse complement strand
GTCGTCCAGATCGAGGTCGGTCCACAATCGATAGTCCGGCGTCCACCGCATGAAGAATGCGTGGAGATTGTGCTTGAACATCGGCAGGGTGACCTCTTCGGTACTCAACCCACCACCGATCGTCCGGGCGGACTCGAATACCACGACCTCGAGACCGGCCCGGGCGAGATAATTCGCACAGATGAGCCCGTTCGGCCCACTACCAATGACCACGACATCGGTCTCGCGGAGGGCTTCAGACGTCTTCATGATGATCTTCCTCTCTGATAGACGGGACGATCAAGATCAGGTCCAGATCAGGTCCAGACCAATGCACCGCGTCCCTCGAGGTTCCCGGAGCGCAACTCCTCGTGCAGATCCCCGACATCGGCCGGCGTCGCGGTAGCCCCGATGACGGGCGTCACCTGACCGCTCTGCACCAAGGCGGCCGCCTCCAACAGCTCGGAACGAGATGCGTATCGGCTGCCGATGACGGAGGACTCGCGGAACACGAGCTCACGAGGATCGATCGTCAGCTCGACATCGCGGAAGGTGGTCAGAACACAGAGACGGCCACCCGTCGCAAGGTGATCAAAGCCCCACGCAAGGCTCTGGGGTGTCCCGACCAGATCGATGACGGCATCGGCCTCTCCACCGAGTTCGGAGAGTTCGACCGCCGAGAAGTCCGTCGAATCGAGGGGGATGCCACCGAATCGCTCGACGACCTCGAGCTTGCGCTCGCCTCGCTCCAGCCCGGCCACAGACGCCCCGTAGGCGGATGCCACCTGCAGCATGTGGATCCCGACACCTCCACCCGCCCCGATCACCGCAACTCGGTCACCCGGGCGTAGGCCGAGTCTGGTGTGACAGACATGGACCGGTGTCGCGATCGCATCGGGTATGGCGGTCGCGGCGGCGGCGTCGATTCCCTCGGGCACCGACACCGCGTTGCCCGCGGGCAACACCGTCATCGGGGCGTATCCGCCATCACGATGGACTCCATACCAGCCGGCGAGGCGCTCGCAACGAGACTCCCTCCCTGACAGGCAGGCTTGGCAGCGCCAACACGACAGATAGAAATACGCTACGACGCGTTCGCCCACCGCAAG
>WHTI01000224.1 GCA_009377815.1 Actinomycetota bacterium | reverse complement strand
TCAGATCGAAATGGAACCGGTTCTTCACGACTTTGTCGTCGGGGACCTTCTGGAACAACAACTTGGGACCCCTTCGGCTCGCGGGCAGGATCGCGACCTCGTCGTCCTCCGCGACCTCGTCATCCCCTTCCTCCTCGTCATGTACTGCGTAGTCGTCGAGGACATCCACCCAGAAGTCCGCGAGGGCCCGCGGGTCGTGTGCATCGATCGTTACGAAGTCGAGTCTGAGCGTCATGGATCCCCGCTTCCTGTAACCGGCTAATGGCACTAACAGGTTACCAAGAATCTCGTCGGCGTGACGCGAGCGCGAGCCATTTCGCGCTTCTGTGGTCCCCGGTGCTTGGTTGGTGGCGCGTGAGGGACTTCAGAGGTGCTCAGGGGCCGGGTGGTGAACGATCACCTTGGAGATCCAATCCCCATCATGAACCCTCCAGTTACTGGAGAGTCAAGCCCTGAGCCGCGCTCTCTTGCTTCGGTTCAAGACGCGGTCCTTCAGACCCCAGGCGGCGATGCTGAAGATCGCCTCGAGCACGATCCGGCGGGACATCTTGGAGCGCCCCGCCTCGCGCTCTTCGAAGGTGATCGGGATCTCCACGATGATTCCGCCGTAGTTGCGAACGCGGCGCGTCATCTCGACCTGGAACGCGTAACCCTCGCTCCGGATCGTTCCGGCGAGCAGATGACCGATCATCTCAACCCGGTAGGAGCGGAAGCCGCTGGTCGAGTCGCGCACGTGGAACCCGAGGAGGATGCGTGCGTACCAGTTACCGGCCGCCGACAGCAACTGCCGCCCCCGGCTCCAGTTCCTGACCCCTCCCCCACTGACGTAGCGCGATCCGATCGACAGATCGGCACTCTCCAGTGCGTCGAGGAGGCTCGGGACCACCGCGGGATCGTGCGAGCCGTCGGCATCCATCTCTACGACCGCCGGATAGCCGTGCTCGATCGCCCAGCGGAACCCGTCGACGTAGGCGGATCCGAGGCCTCTCTTGTCCCTCCGCTCGAGCAGATGGATCGTGCCCGGATGATCTGCAACCGATGCGCGGACGATGTCGCCGGTCCCATCGGGAGAGTGATCGTCGACGACGAGAAGGTGGACGTCATCGCTGGTTGCGAAGAGCCGGTCGATCGCTTGGGCCACGGTCTCGCACTCGTTGTAGGTGGGCATGATGACCAGTCCACGGACGTTCGGCTCGTTCATCGACGAACCCTATCCGCCCTCCGTCGTCGCACGGAGATGGCGACGGCAACCGCGCTGCCGAGAAGGCAGAGGAGCGGCAACCAGTCCCCCACTCTCGCGTAGAGGGTGATGTCGTCGGCGAAGTACATGTCCTGGATGATGACGTCGGCGGTTCGCAGTTCCGTTTGCTTCATGACGTCCCCGTTCGGCGCGATGAACCCCGAGATGCCGGAGATAGCGTCGTGCGCGACCCAAACGCCGTTCTCGATCGCCCTGACCTGACTGAAGGCGAGGTGCTGCGGTGATGCCCCGGTGTCACCCCAGGTCGATGTGTTGGTCGCCACCACCAGGAGACGACCCCCCATCGCCATCCTTCCGCGCACGAGCGATCCGAAGTCGCCCTCGAAGGAGATGACCGTCGCTACCTTGGAACCGGCGAGATCGAAGATGACCGGATGATCCGCGGGGATGGCGTCGCGCGGGATCTGATCGAGGATCGGGATCCAATCGAGTGCCGCCCGCGCCGGGAGGAACTCTCCGAACGGAACGAGGTGGGTCTTCTGGTAGGCGTCGACGACCTCACCGTCGGCCGAGACCAGCAGGGCCATGACCTTGTAGTGATCGTCATCGACATCGAGGTTGCCACCCACGATCAGGGGTGCGCCGACGGTCTGGGCGGCGCCCGTGATCAACCCGGCGACCGTCACGTCTTCGTTGGGGTCGATGCCGACCGAACTCTCCGGCCACACGATCAGATCTACCGAGCCACGTTCGATCTCCTGCGTGAGTTCGGTGTGACTCCGGATGATCTCGAGCTCCTTCTCGTACAGGCTGCCTGCGAAGTTGAGCGGAACGTTGCCTTGCACGATGGCCACCCTGATCGCCTCGGTCCCCGATCCGTTCGCCGGAACGGCGAACGGGATCACCATGGCCATGATGGCGAGCCCAGCGGGGAACAAGATGCGCGGCACATCCTCCGCGCGCCTGCGTATCGCCTCCGCGCCGAAAGCGTTGATCGCGACCACGATGAACGTGACCAACCACCCGCCCCCGAGCGCGGCCGGCTTCATCATGTAGGTGAGGTTGTGCTGACTCTGCACCAGCTGACCCCACGTGAATCCACCTAGAGGCACGTTGCCGCGGAAGTACTCGACCGCGACCCAGAGTGACGGGACCGCGATCGTCCGAAGGACGAAGCTCGGCCGGCGCCCGATGACGACGTAGAGGAGGCCGAAGAGACCGAGGAAGGCCGCTTCGAGGAGAACGAGGAGCACCCACGCGATCCATCCCACGATCGAGATCCAGATGAGCAGCGCCCCGAAGAATCCGATCCCGAAGACCATCCCGATCAGGAAGCCATCCCGTTTCCGTTCGACCGTGTCGAGCAACAGCAGAAGCGGAACGATCGCGACCCATCCGAGGAACGCGAGATCGAACTTAGGGAACGCGAAGCTGAGTAGGAGGCCGGCGAGCAGGGCCAGCAGCGTCCGCCTCCGGAGGCTCATCTGTGGTTGGTCAGACGCAATCGCGGCACAGGCCCCGTTTCGGGTCCGCCATCTGGGCCCGGTTCTTCACGAGGTGGCATCTGGCGCAGACGAACTCCTGCTTGTCCTTCACCGGGGTGATCTTGGCTCGAAGCGGAGTGACCCCTTTGGTGTCCTCAGACACCAGCTCGAGGAGATCGTCATCGTCGTCGTCATCGACGACCACGAGTTCTGCCTTCGCCCGTTCCGCAAGGATCTCGTCGAGGCTCGCCTCGGTGTCCTCGTCATCGTCATCGTCATCGTCGGACTCGCCCTTGTCGGCCTCGTCGTCATCCTCGTCCAGCACAGCGATCTCATCGTCCAGATCGGCGTCCAGGGCGTCGTCGACCTCGAGATCGTCATCGAGAACGATGTCCTCTTCGTCAACCTCGATCTCGTCGTCGTCTTCGATCTCGTCTTCGTCTGTCAGGCTCTCGAGTTGTTCCTGGTCCTTGGCCACTGTCCTACTCCCGTGACTGCGTTCCGACCCGTCAGCCGGAAACCCTACGCCGAGGAAGATGCAACTGGAAGAGGGGATCTTGCATTCCCGCCCGGTGGGCTGGGAAAACGGGATAAAGAACAAGAAGACCCGAGTGACTCTTGGGGCCGCTCGTTAGCCGGCCGAAACCGGTTATTAGAGCGTTGTCCTCCAGCCACTCGGGTCTTCCCGAGATCAAGTGTCCCAAGCAACCTAGCGGTGCTCTTCGCCTTCCGATG
>WHTI01000238.1 GCA_009377815.1 Actinomycetota bacterium | reverse complement strand
GGGGTGCGATTCCTCAGGCCGGATACTGCCATACTTGCCGGTCGTGGCGTTGCTGAAACGATTCATCGACAGTTTCACCAAGACCCCCGAAGAGACGCGTTCAGAGAATCTCAGCCGGTGGATCTCCACCCTTGAGGGAGTCACATCCCTCGGCAGTATCGAATCGCGCAAGCGCTGCAGGGCCGCCGGCGTCGTCCAGAACATCCGGATCGATCCCCGCGAGGGCCGCGACTCGGTCGAGGCGACGATCATCGACGGCTCGGGCCGGATGATCGTGAAGTGGCTGGGACGGTCCTCATTGCGCGGGGTGGGGCTCGGGAAGGGCCTGATCGTCGAAGGCATTGTGGGCGATGCCGACGGGACCCCGATGATGATCAACCCGGAGTGGCACCTGGTCCCCGGGCCCGAGCACGGATGAGCAAACTCCAGGCGGCTCTCAAGCGGGCCTTCATCGGCCGGCCGATGTCCTCGGGGGAGATGGAGCACACGCTTCTCCCCAAGTCCATCGCACTCCCCGTCTTCTCGTCCGACGCGCTTTCTTCGAACGCCTACGCGACCCAGGAAGCGATGATCGTCCTCGCACTGGCGGGCACCGGTGCGCTGACGAATATCGTCCCGATCTCGCTGGCGGTCGCAACCCTCCTAGCCATCGTGATCATTTCGTACCGTGAAACCGTACGCGCCTATCCATCCGGTGGAGGGGCGTACAGGGTCTCGAAGGAGAACCTGGGGATGTACCCGGGCCTGATCGCCGCCTCCGCCCTGCTGATCGACTACGCGTTGACCGTTGCGGTGTCGATGACGGCCGGCGTCGACGCGATCGTTTCGGCCGCCACGTCCCTCGATCCCTATCGCGTCCAGATCGCACTGTTCTTCGTGATCCTCGTCGGGCTTGCGAACCTTCGGGGGGCCAAGGAGTCGGGGATCCTGTTCGCGATACCGACCTACGGCTTTATCCTCTCGGTCTTCGCTCTACTGATCACGGGTTTCGTCCGATGCGCGGTCGACTGTCCGTCGGCCGAGAGCGCCGGCACCGCTGTCCACCCCGAAAGCATGCTGACGTTCTTCCTCATCCTGAAGGCGTTCGCAGCCGGAACCACGGCGTTGACCGGCGTTGAGGCGATCGCCGACGGGGTCGGTGCGTTCCGCTACCCGCAGTCCAAGAACGCGGCGCAGACCCTGGCGATCATGGGGGCGCTGTCCATCTCGATGTTCCTCGGGATCTCGTACCTCGCCAATGCCACCGACGTGGTCTACGTTGAAGGAGCCGAGCGCACCGTCGTCGCGCAGATCGCGCATGCGATCTTCTCCGGGGGACCTGCCTTCTACATCCTGCAGATCATGTCGGCCTTGATCCTCTTGCTCGCGGCCAACACCGCGTACCAGGACTTCCCTCGAATCTCATCGATCCTGGCGGGCGACCATTTCATGCCCCGGCAGTTCTCGAGCCGAGGCGATCGCCTCGTTTTCTCAAACGGGATCATCATCCTGAGCCTCGCGGCGGGATTCCTGATCGTCGCCTTCAATGCGGAGCTGACCCGTCTGATCCAGCTCTACCTCGTCGGCGTCTTCATCTCGTTCACGTTCTCGCAAACAGGGATGGTGCTCCACTCCCGCCGGCTGAAGCCAAAGAGATGGCAGCGAACCGTTGTCATCTCCGGGATCGGAGCCGTGGTGACGGGTGTTGTCTTGATTGTCGTCGTCGTGACGAAGTTCAGCCACGGCGCGTGGATGGTCATCGCCGGTATCCCGATCCTCGTGTTCCTGATGCGAGGGATCCACAAGCACTACGAGGACGTCAAGCAGCAGCTCGCTCAACCCGAGCGGCGCCCCGTCGAGCGGCGAGCGGGGCATCAGAATCTGGTGATCCTGGTCACCGAACTCAACGCCGCTACCGGGCGTGCGATCGGTTACTCGCATCACGTGCAGCCGCGCTCGATCACGGCGATCACCCCCCACGAGGCACTGGTCGCACACTGGCGAGAGACGGCCCCCGATATCGACATCGCGGTCCTCGGTGGCCGGGGGACTCTGGCGAAGAAGATAAAGAGCCATCTCGGCGAGGTCCGGCACGGCATCGAGCATGATGACTTCCTCACGGTCGTGATCCCCGAAGTTTTCCGCTCACGGAGCGTTCTGGAGATCGTCCGCAACCTCGGCCGGCAGCGCCTCAAGGCATCGCTACTCAGGGAGCGCGGGACCCAGGTGCTGAACATCCCGCTGGTGGAGGAAGACATCGACCCGACGCTCGATCCGGCGATGGAGCCGGCGCGGAACATCGCGGTGGTGCTCGTGTCCGGCGTTCACAACGCAACACTTCAAGCGATCGAGTACGCAGAAACCCTTCGCCCGACGCAGCTCCACGCGGTTTCCCTCGGTATCGAGGAGGAAGAAACCAGCTCGTTGGGAGACAGCTGGCTCGGCGAGCGCATCCCTCACCCACTCGAGATCGAGGCGGCCCCGTTCCGGGACCTCGGGGGCGCGCTCAAGGCGTACCTGGCGAAGTTCGATTGCGACGGCCGCGAGCGCATCGTCACTGTCGTCATCCCAGAGTTCGTCGTACCGAGCAGACGGCATCAGGTCCTGCACGGTCAAACCGCCCTGATCGTCAAGCGACACCTGCTGTTCCAGAAGGGCGTCGTGGTCGCGAGCGTGCCCTACTACCTGGACTGAGACGGGAAGCGGGCAAACAAGAGGAGAGGCCCCGAAGGACCCCTCCTCTGTTTCGCATCCCCCCGTAGGTCGCTACACGGATGATGCAGCTGCGGGCGTGGACTCGCCTTCCGTGCCGAGGTCCAATCCTGCGTGTGAGCGCTTGGAGAACATGATCGCAGCGCCGAGGATAACGGTAGCAACTCCGGCGATCGTGAACCGAGCCGCATCGTTGTCCTGCAGGTTGATAACAGCCGGGAGGATCAAGAGCGAGATCAGGTTCATGACCTTGATCAAGGGGTTCAGCGCAGGACCCGCGGTGTCCTTGAATGGGTCACCGACCGTGTCACCGATGACCGCAGCCTTGTGGGCATCCGAACCTTTGCCACCTTCGTGACCGTCCTCGATGTACTTCTTGGCGTTGTCCCACGCCCCACCAGAGTTGCTGAGGAAGTTGGCCATCAGCTGTCCGGTGAGGATGACGGCGGCGAGGAACGCTCCCAGCGCGTAGAAGTTGATCCCG
>WHTI01000425.1 GCA_009377815.1 Actinomycetota bacterium | reverse complement strand
GGTTTCGTGCACACTCCGTTACGTGTGTGAGGTCGGTTGACCGTCACGGGTTCTGTCATGGTAGTTGGCCTCGTATTCTGCTGGGGGGATGCGACCGAGCCGGTGCATGAGGCGGTGGTTGTTGTACCAGTGCACCCACGCGGCTGTGGCTTCTTCGACGTCGCTGAGCCGGTTGAGGGGCCCGTTGCGGAAGGGTGACCCGTCTCGGATGCACTCGGTCTTGTAGAGGCCGATGATCGTTTCGCAGAGGGCGTTGTCGCAGTCCCCGACGGAACCGACCGAGGGGACCATCCCGGCTAGGAGCAGTGTTTCGCTGAACCGCACCGACGTGTATTGCGACCCGGCATCGGAATGGTGGATGGTGGACCCGTCTAAGGGTGAGCCTTGGCGGGCCCGAACGGCGGCGGCTTGGCGGAGAGCCGACTCGACAAGGATGGTCTCTTTCGACGCCGAACATTCCCACCCGACGATCAGGTCGGCGAACACGTCGATCACAAAGGCGGTGTAGGCGAACCAGCCGGTGGCCATCGGCACATATGTGAAGTCGGCCACCACACCACCTCGTTGGGTGCTGTCGCTTTGAAGTGGCGGTCGACCAGATCCGGGGCCCGCTGAGCAGCCGGATCCGAGATGGTGGTGCGTACCTTCTTGGTGCGGGTGAACCCTGCCAGCCGTTGAGGCGCATCAGCCGTTCCACAGTGCAGCGAGCCACGGTGATGCCCTCCCTCCTGAGATGCGCCCACATCTTCTGGGACCCGTACAACGACTCGGGACGCCGTCGACCGTTCTCGTCGGGCTCGTAATAGCCGGCCAGCACCTCGGTAATGGTCGTGTCCCACAGGGCCCGCTTCGACGGTGGCCGCCCCAGCCAGGCGTAGAACGTTCTCGGAGCGATCTGGGAGCCATGCTGGGACAGAGCCCGACAGATCGGAGCGACCCCGAACCGAGTCCGATGCTCGGCAATGAACTCACACATCAGCGACGTGGCGGGTCGCTCTCCCGCACGAAAAAACTCGTCGCTGCCTTGAGGACCTCGATGGTGCGTTCCAACTCGGCGTTCTTGCGCTTCAACTCCCGGATCTCACGCGCCGCCGTGGTCGACACCCCATCGGCGTCACCCGAATCCACCTCGGCCTGACGCAGCCACTTACGCAGCGTCTCGGTGTGCATACCCAACCGGG
>WHTI01000319.1 GCA_009377815.1 Actinomycetota bacterium | reverse complement strand
CTCCCCGACGGTCTCGCCCGGCAGCGCGAGTCCCACGATGGTCTCCTCGCCCTCCGCGTCGCGCGCGGTGAGTTTGAGGATCCCGGAATCGATCACGTGGACGCGCTCGGAGGGGTCGCCGGTGAGATAGAGGAGCTCGCCGGGCTCGAGGTCGCGCTCGACCGCGCGGGCGAGGAGCCGGTCCCGGGAGGCGGCCGATAGCCGGTCCATCAGATCGTGCGAAGCGAGGGTCATCCGTGCCTCCCGAGTCGAGGGGGGTTTCCGGGGCCCAAAAGTAGCATTTCCCTCCATACACGTCAATTTACCTCCGTTTACATGAGTTTGCCTATGATCCACCGGAGAGGCCCGCTAAACCAGCGGCCACGCGAAGATGCAGGCGATGTCTTCGCCCGCGACCACTCCCAACAAGGCCCTGCGTGCTGCGCTGATCATGCTGCCGGCAGCGGCCTTCGTGGGGCTCTTGACCTACGGGCTATCGCGCACCGGTGGCCCACCGGCCCCCGGCGACGACGCGCCCGGCTTCGAGGCGGAGTTGCTCGAGGGCGACGGGGACCTGTCGCTGGCCGAACTCGCCGGGAAGCCGGTCGTGCTGAACTTCTGGGCGTCGTGGTGCGGTCCGTGCAAGGACGAAGCGCCCTGGTTCAAGGCAGCCCACGAGCGCTTCGGCGACCAGGTTCACTTCCTCGGTGTGGACATCAACGACGCGCGCACCGAGGCGATCGCGTTCACCGACGAGTATGGGATCGAGTACCCGAGTGTGCGTGATCTCAACGGCAGCATCAAAGCCGACTACGGACTCACGGGGCAGCCGGAGACGTTCTTCATCGATGCGGACGGCAAGATCGTCGAACACGTTCCCGGCGCGGTTCCGAACGAGGCCGAGCTCATGCGGCTGATCGAAAGGCTGACGGGCTGATGGCCGATCCGAACATCGCCATCGCGTTCGGCGCCGGGGTCGTTTCGTTCCTTTCTCCGTGCGTGCTCCCGCTGGTGCCCGGCTATCTCTCGTACATGTCGGGGATCGGAGCGGCCGAGGAGACGGGGGCCCGGCGGGCGGTCAAGACGGGATCGGTCGCGGTCGCCTTCGTCATCGGGTTCGCGCTCGTCTTCGTCGCCCTCGGCGCCACCGCCACACGACTTGGCTCTTTCCTGCGCGACCACGAGACGCTGCTCACCCGCATCTCCGGAGTGATGATCATCATCCTCGGCCTCGTGTTCATGGGCGCGGTCCCTAAGCTGTCGTTCCTCTACCGGGAAGCCCGGTTCCATCCGACCCCCGGAGCCGGCCTCGGCGGCAGTGTCCTGCTCGGTGCTGCGTTCGCATTCGGGTGGTCACCCTGTATCGGGGCGACCCTGGGAGCGGTTCTGGCGATGGCAGCCGGCAGCAGCTCCCAGGGCGGAGCGGGCGAGGGAGCATTGCTGCTCGCCTCCTACTCGCTCGGTCTCGGTGTCCCTTTCATCGTCGCCGGCCTTGGCGTCTCCCGCCTGACCGGCGCGGTGCGCTTCCTCCGGACCCATACGCGAGTGATCAATCTCGCCAGCGGCGCCCTGCTCGTAGTGGTCGGGATCCTCTTCGTCACCGACCAGATGTTCCGCATCGCGATCTGGATGCAGAACAACCTGGACTTCCTCCCGGTCGTCTAGCCCGAGCCACGAGCCATTTCACACCTTTGTGGTCCCCAGTGCTTGCTTAAGAGCCTGTCGCGAAATGGGCGGAAAGGCTCGCGTTCTGGGCCTCGAACCGGCAGACTTGAGGGGACCCCAAGGAGGTTCCATGGCTCACGGCTTTGTCCCGGTGGAACGAGATCAATCGTTGCTGCTGCCTCCCGAT
>WHTI01000349.1 GCA_009377815.1 Actinomycetota bacterium | reverse complement strand
GGATCCGTCCCCGCGGACCACCACCGCTACCAGGATCGCGGCCACGGCCATCATGACCCCGAGCGGCAAGAGAAGCTTCTTCATCTGCGCTCCTTTCATCAAGCGTCCGATAGATCGCGGATCGATCACCGGTCCGTGACCAGCACGCTATGAAGATCGGCGCGTCGCGCCATCGCCCCGTAGGCGAGAACTTGGCCGCTGCAGGGTGAGTCGCGGGGCCCCCCGCTCAACCCCCGGTCTGACTCGACTCCACCCACGGTCTGATGACTTCTGACGAAGCTCTCTCTAGGCTTGTTGCCGTGCGACAGAAGTTGCGGTACCCCAAACCGAAGCGGAGCACGTTCGACGCCCTCGTCGCGGCATCGCTCGGCGCCGCTTACGTGGCCGAGACGAAGGTGCACCTGCCGGATCTCGATCCGGTCCGGGCTTTCTTCGTCCCGCTGCTGTTGGTGGCGCCGCTCGTATTCCGGCGGCGCGCCCCGCTGACCGGGGCAATGCTCGTCGCGGCGGGGCTGCTCGCCCAGTATCTGGTCGGGCTCGACCTGTCGGAGTCGATCACCCCGATCCTCGTGTTGGTAGTGGCCGTCTATTCCGTGGCGGCTCACACGGATCTCCGCCGCGCGCTCGGCGGCGGGCTGGTCCTCGTGGCGACCGTGATGACGGCGATCACGGTGGACACGGGGATCAGCCTCGAAGACTACGCGTTCACGAGCTTGCTCCTCGGCAGCGCCTGGACGATCGGTCGCGGCATGAGAGCCCGGGGGCAGGACGTCAAGACGCTCGAGAGCCGGACGGCAGAGCTCGAACGTGCCGGCAGCGAGCAGGCCCGCCTCGCGATCGCGCGGGAGCGGGCGCGCATCGCCCGAGAACTCCACGACATCGTCGGCCATCGCCTCAGCGTCATCGTCGTCCAGGCAGGCGGGGCCGAAGAGATCATGAGGGGTCGCTCGGACCAAGCAGTGGACGCCCTGCATGCGATCCGCACTAACGGCCGCCAAGCCCTCACCGAGATGCGGCAGCTGCTCGGGCTGCTGCGGAGCGAGGAGGAGGACGAACTCGCCCCGCAGCCTTCTCTAAAGGACACGGCGTCGCTGGTGCAGGGATGGGAGAAGGCGGGCCTGCAGGTAAACCTCGTGATCGAGGGCGAGCCGCATCCCCTTCCTCCCGGGATCGACCTTTCCGCCTTCCGCATCGTGCAGGAGGCGCTCACGAACGTGGTGAAGCACTCGGGATCGAGCTCGGCGAGTGTAAGGATCGTCTATACCGAGGACGAGCTCTTTGTGGAGATCAGCGACGAGGGAGGTCCGTCTCAGGTCACGGGTGGGGGGTCCGGCCTGGGTCTGATCGGGATGAAGGAGCGGGCGTCGTTGTACGGCGGCAGACTTGAGGCCGGTCGAACCGAAAGCGGCGGCTTCGTGGTGACCGCCCGCTTGCCGCTCGACGAGGGGCTCGGATGATCCGGGTGCTGATCGCCGACGACCAGGCGCTGGTTCGCAGCGGCTTCCGGATGATCCTCGAGGCCCAGGAGGACATCGAGGTAGTGGGGGAAGCAACCAACGGCTCCGAGGCGATCGAACGAGCGCTGAGATTGAAGCCGAACGTCGTGTTGATGGACATCCGGATGCCCGAGGTGGACGGTATCGAGGCAACCCGCGTGCTCTGCGAGAGAGGC
>WHTI01000103.1 GCA_009377815.1 Actinomycetota bacterium | reverse complement strand
GGCGAGCTCCTCTATCTCACCGGCGACCCCTCCGAGCGCGTCCACGTGATCGATTCCGGGATCCTCAAACTCACCGCGCGCGACGCGGAGGGCGAGGAGACCATCGTGGGACTCGCGCTGCCGGGCGAGACCGTCGGGGAGATCGCGGCACTCGACGTCACCTCGCATCCGACCGACTGCTCGGCGGCCACCCGCGCGATGGTTACAGGCTTCGACGCGGGAACCTTCGTCGAGGTACTCCGGAACGATCCCTCCGGCGCGCTCGGGGTTGCCCGGATCCTCTCGGCTCGTTTCCGATGGTGTTCGGACGCGGCGATCGAGCGCGCCGCATCGGAGGTTCCGGCCCGACTTGCCGGCCGGCTTCTGGAGCTGGCGCGCCTGCTGGGCGATGAAGGTGAGGCTGGGATCGATCTTGAGATGCCTCTGGCCCAGGCCGATCTCGGGCGTCTCGCCGGGATGTGTCGGGAGAGTGCGTGTAAGGCGCTACGGAGGTTCCGGCGCGAGGGTCTTGTCGATTACCGAGGGAGGAAGTTGCGGATCCTCCGGCCCGATGCGCTCGAGCACATCCGTTGCGCGGGCCGCTACCGGACCGGTGCCTGACAAGGCGCTAGCCGAGAGCGCGCTTGAGGATCTTGCCGTTGGCGAGGTGCTCGAAGCCGTCCACGATCTCGATCGATTCCGGGCACTTGAACCGCGCGAGAAGCGCCTTGCAGCCCTCCGACAGTTCCTCGGGCGTTGCGTCCGCTCCGTGCACGAGCACCACGTAAGCCTTGACCGCCTCGCCGGTGTAGGTGTGAGGCACTCCGACCACCGCCGCCTCGGCGACGCGGGGGTCGGTCATGAGCGCGGTTTCGACCTCGGAGGGGAACACGTTGAATCCGGAGACGATGATCAGATCTCGCTTGCGATCGACGAGATAGAAGAACCCCTCTTCGTCGCGCACTGCGATGTCCCCGGTGTGTAACCAGCCGTCCCGGAGGACCTCGGCGGTCGCCTCGGGTCGTTTCCAGTAGCCGGCGAAGACGTTGGGGCCGCGCACCACGACCTCGCCCGGATCTCCCAGGGCCACTTCACTGCCGGACTCGTCCAGGAGGCGCACCTCGATCCCTTCGAGGGGCATCCCCACGGAACCGGACCGAGGCGCGGATGCCATCAGACAACTCATCAGCGCCGGTGAGGTCTCGGTGAGCCCGTAGCCCTCGTAGATGTTCACCCCGGTAACGCCTGTGAACGCGGTGAGGACCTCGGGCGCTAACGGCGCGGCGCCGGACACCGCCAGGCGCACCGACGAGAGGTCGTACTGCTCGACCCCCGGGGTGTTGACCATCGCCAGGTACATCGTCGGCGCTCCGAAGAGGACGGTCGCCTTCTTGTCGACGATCGTCCGGAAGGCGGGGACCGGATCGAACCGATCGATCAGGATGCCGGTCGCACCGTTCTTCACCAACAGGGCGAGCGTCACGTTCAAGCCGAAGATATGGAACATAGGCAGTCCCATGAACAAGACGTCGCTCTCGCCGACGGTCTCCTTGGGGATCGCCATCTGCTGCTCGACGTTGGACACGAGGTTTCCATGCGACAGCATCACGCCCTTGGCCTCGCCGGTCGTGCCCGAGGTGTAGGAGAGCACCGCGAGGTCGCTCGGGTCGCCGTCGACGATGTCGAAAGGTCCTTCGCCTCCCGGCCACTCACCGTCGCCGAACACATGCTTCACGGTCGGCACCCGGGCCGCGGCCTCGGCCGCGCTCGACGCGGCGGGTCCGGCTCCGAGAACGACCTCCGCACCTGAGTCCTCCAGCACCTGGGCCATCTCCTCGGGGGTCAGCATGGTGTTGAGGGGGACGACCACGGCGCGACCCAGCAGGATCCCGAAGTACGCGGCGGCGAACTCGGGGGAGTTGCCGGCGGCGAGGGCGACCCGGTCCCCGGGAGTGACTCCCAAAGACGCCAGGCCTCGGGCAACCGCCGAGGCCCGTGCGGCAAGCTCCCAGTAGGTCCAGGCGGCCCCATCCCCGGCGGGGACGAGGGCGGCCTTATCCGGCAGCCGAACGCTGGTATCGACGAGCATCGAGGCGACGTTCACCGCCCCATGTTACCCAGAGTTCACGCTCCTGCAAACTATTGCAAGCACCATTTAGCCGATAGTTACCGCTAAAGGGATACGGGGCACGTACCGATAGGTGGGGAGAAGGTCGGTCCGGAATTCCATGCCTCCCAAGGTTTGGTTCGGAGCCTCCCAGCCCACTCTTGGGCCGGCCTCTCTCGAGAACGCCCCTGCCAACGCGGGGGCGTTCCTGCGTCTCGGAGAGCGGGCCTGCTGCCACTACGATGCCCCCATGGCCCCGCCCGACGCGTCACGACCCCCCATACAGTGCTCCACCGGACCCTTCTGGGCGTTCGAGCTCGAGGCCGCCATGGACGCACTCGCCGAGGCCGGGTTCACCGAGATCGAACTCATGGTCACCCGCGACCCGGCGACCCAGGATGCCGACCTCCCCAAGAAACTGGCCGACGAGCGAGGCCTCAAGATCGCCTCTATCCACGGCCCCTTCCTCGTTATCACCAAGAGCGTCTGGGGGATGGAGCCGATCGAGAAGATCCGTCGAGGGGTCGAGATGTGCAAGGAGGTCGGCGCGACCTCCTACGTTGTCCACCCGCCCTATCTCTGGGAACGCGACTACGCGCGCTGGATCGGCGACGATTCCGAGGCGTTCTCCGCCGAGCACGGGGTGACGGTCGCGGTCGAGACGATGTATCCGAAGTGGGTCGCTGGCCGGCGAGCGCGCGCCTATCGCTGGCTCGAGCCCCAGGCACTTTTCGATGCGTCACCTCACATCGCGCTCGACACCAGTCATCTCACCGTGGCGCGTCAGGACATCCTCGATGCCTACAAGATCCTGGCCCCCAGGCTCTGTCACGTGCATCT
Organism: Actinomycetota bacterium; assembly: GCA_009377815.1. Classification (GTDB taxonomy): domain Bacteria; phylum Actinomycetota; class CADDZG01; order CADDZG01; family WHSQ01; genus WHTI01. The sequence continues at coordinate 6,850 of WHTI01000103.1, read as the reverse complement.
CTCGAACAACAACGGTGATGGTAAGGACGGGCACCTCGAGGTCGACAAGGGCATCCTTCCCCTCGACCGCTTCCTCGAAGAGCTGCGCCGCACGAGATACGCGGGTGTCGTGTCCCTAGAGCTTTCCGTGCGGCGCTACATCGAGAAGCCGACCGATCTCGTGGGCATGCTCCGCAGGAACCGTGAGTTCGTTGAACGACATCTCTACGGAGCCCGTAAGCTTGAGAAAGGCTTACCTCGCGAGATAGAGGAAGCTCCAGCACGGAACGACTGATGTGCGGCGAAGGGGATGCATGAGTCAGCGGGTGCTTATCGTGGACGACACCGAGCACGTCCGCGAGATGCTCGAGGCGATGCTCGAACTCGATGGCTTCGACGTCGTCGGTGCTGCCGCGTCAGGTGAAGACGCGATCCCGCTGGCTATCGAGCACCGTCCCGACGTGATCGTGATGGACTACAAGATGCCCGGTATGGACGGTCTCGCCGCCTCGCGAGAGATCCGGAAGGCCCGCTCAGACCAGCCGATCATCTTGTACACCGCCTATCTCGACGCGACCCTCGAAGCCGAGGCCAAGGAAGCCGGGATCGCTCTGTGTATAGGGAAGGTCGAAGGCCTGAGCCAACTGGAGCGCCACATCACCGAACTCTGCCGCGACTTCGCTCCATGAGGCGTCCCGAGTCCGGCGGTGGAACTCGCGGAGCGAGGGATGCCGAAACATGAGACGGAACACCCTTTACGCGATCATCTTGCTGTTGACCGCGATCGCGATCGCCGGCACCCTCAGCGTCATCCGCATGTGGGGCAGCCTCTGAGGCGTCCCGAGTCCAACGGTGGAACTCGCTGGGCGAGGGATGCCGAAGTAGCGACTACCCGAACGTGCCTTTCCTCAGCCCGAGGTTCCTCAGCAACATCTGTTGGATCGTGTCGCGGATCGAGTCGGTGAGATCGAAGATCAACATGGCGTCGTCGGCAGCGTCTTCGGGATAGTCGTCCATCGCGATCGGCTCGCCGAACTCGATGATCCACTTGCTCGGTAGCGGGATGAGTCCGAGGGGTCCCAGTAGCGGGAAGGTCGGCGTGATCGGGAAGTACGGGAAGCCCAACGCCTTCGCCAGCGGCTTGAGGTCGGCGATCATCGGATAGGTCTCCTCGGCCCCCACGATCGCCACCGGGATGATCGGCACCCTGCTCCGCAGCGCCACCTCGATGAATCCACCACGGCCGAACCGCTGCAACCGGTACCGGTTCTTCCAGCCCTTGCCTACGCCCTTGAAGCCCTCGGGAAAGACCCCGACCAGCTCTCCCCTGCGCAGGAGCTCGTGGGCGTCCTCGTCGCACGCGACCGCATTCCCCGACTTTCTCGCGAGAGAAGAGATGAACGGGCTCTTCCATACGAGGTCGGCGGCCATGTTCCGGATCACGCGGTGACCCGGGTGCTCCGATGCAACCGCATGCTGCATCATCACCGCGTCGAGAGGGATCGTGCCGGAGTGGTTCCCGACCAGGAGGGCGGGCCCCTCGGCCGGGATGCGATCGATACCGATCGTCTTCACCCTGAAGTAGTCCTGGTAGAGGGCCCGCGCCAGCGGCATCAGCACATCGCGGTAGAGCTCCTCGTCGAATCCGAAGTCGTCGATCTCGTAGTTCCCCGCGAGGCGACGCTCCATGAAGCTGCGGATCCTCTCTCTCGGATCCGAGGGAGAGTCCTCCACGCGTGCACGAGCGGTCTGTCGGCGCGCCTTCTCGGTCGCTTCGGCGCGCGTCTCCTCACGTCCACCGTGAGTCCGGCAGAAACCCGAGGCCCCGATGGAGTTCCTCTTGCAGCGCTTGCCGTCCTTGGTGGTGGCGCGACAACGACGCGGGTCCGATTGCGAGCGACCGTCGATCGGGATGACCTCTGCCTCAGGCATCGGTCGTCCTCCGATCGCTCTCAGCCTTGGTTCGCAGGTACTCGAACAGCTCCCGCTCCCAGGTCGGATGAGCGCTGGGCTCCGGAGCGTGATCCTTGGCGCGGTGGTCGCGGAAGTCCGATAGTGCCTGTTCGGTCGTGTAACGCGGCTCGAACCCGAGTTCGGCTTGAGCGCGCCGGGTATCGACCACGCGCCCGTAGACGAGCAGCTTGAGCTGATCGACCGGGAAATCGACGAGGTTGAAACGACGCAACAGCGTCGCCGCCGAGCTCGCCATCGGTACCAGCAGCGGTAGTTGCGTTCGTTCGAGCATGCGGATCGCTTTCGAGAGATAGACAACGCCCTCACCCGCGATGTTGAAGATCCCGCGCGAGTTCATCAGCAGGGCCCGATACAGAGCCTCAACCGCGTCCTCTTCGTGCAAGAACTGCATGCGCGGATCGAAGCCGAGCGCCGTTGGTATAACCGGCAGAGAGAGGTACTCGGTGATCGATGTGTGTACGGTCGGACCGATGACGTTCTGGGTCCGCAAGATCGACAGCTCGACATCCGGTCGACGGCGTCCGAAATCGCGCACGTAGGTCTCGGCCTCGGCGCAGTCCTTCCCGTAGCCGGAAAGATCCGCCTGCCGATCGGAGTAGCTCTCGGGGATGATCGAGGGCTCACCGGGGTGGCTCCCGTAGACCGCGGTCGACGATTTGACGACGACCTTCTTGACCCGGGTCGCGCGCTGTGCCGCGGCGAGGAGTTGCATGGTCCCGATGACGTTGCTCTCCTTCATCTGCGACCGGCCCCCGAGGCGCCCGGGGCTGGATGCGATGTTGGTATGCACGATCGTGTCGACCTTGGTTGCTTCCAGAACCCGGGCGACCAAGGGATTCCGGATATCGGCCCGAACGAACTCGAGGCCCTGGATGTCGACCGGGGGCTCTTCCAGGTCGACTCCGACGATCTGAGCGACGCCGGGGTCGTGCTCGAGCCGCTTCGCCAGACGTAGCCCCAGGAAGCGGGAGACCCCCGTGATGAGGATCCTCCGACCCTCGGGAGTGGCGTTCTCGGTCATGCCTCCACGCTACCCGCTGGAAGGACCGACGATCGCGGTCGAACCGGCCCTCGCTCGCAGCCGGGCCGCCGCATCCCCCTTGTTCACCGACAGCGAGAGGTACCGGTAGGAGTCTTCGACCAGGAGGAACTCCCCCTGCTCGACATCCGAGTAGGAGCCTCCGACGTTGAGGTTGAGGCGGTGCCCCTCGATCCGGACCTCGAGGCGGTCCTCGCCCTCGAGCCCGACCTGACCGAGCTGCGGGCGTCCGAGGTTGAGCTGCAGGTTGCCGAACCGGTCGACCTGGAGCACCTCGGCATGAAGGTGATCGTCGTGAACCCAGGCGACGGGGATCTCGATCCGGGCGAGGTCGTCGATCTTCAGCTCCGCCCCCAGTTCGGCCGGATCGACCCCGGCGGCGATGTGAGCCGATGCGGGAGCGAACACGTCCCGGCCCTGGAAGGTCCGAGAGATCGGTCGCAGGAGGAACGCCTCGTCGGTGATCTCGTGCACGCGCCGTATCCCTCCCGAAGAGTCCGCCGCGGGGATGAGAAGTCCATTGTCGGGGCCAACGAAGTACTCGCCCCAACCGGTCTCGATGGCGATCGCCCGGCGTCCCGAGCCGACCGTGGGATCGACGACGGCGAGGTGGACCGAATCGGGGAGGAACGGGAGCGACTGCTGGAGGATGATTGCCCCATGGCGGATGTCCTGCCGGAGGATGTTGTGGTCGATGTCGATGATGGTCAGATCCGGAGCGATCCGGAGCATGACGCCCCGGCAGACCCCTACGAACTCGTCTTCGAGGCCGTAGTCGGAAAGGAATGTGACGATCCCAGGATTCTTCACCACGGCATCCTAGCGTTGACCCCCGCTCCGGGCCCTCCTCACCATTGACTCAGGTTTTGCCCGTCCCTATGCTCCAAAGAACCCGCTCCGCTCGAGGGCGACGATGCTCGGAGAGACGTGGACCAGCTCCTCGTAATGGATCAGGAATGGCAGGACCAGGCTGCCTGCCGGCAGATCCCTGTGGAGACGTTCTTCCCGCCGGCCGAGCAAGAGGCCACCGATGCCAAATCGGTATGCCTGGGGTGTGGGGTCAAGAACGAGTGCCTGGAGTTCGCCATCCAGGCGGGTGAGCGGTTCGGGATCTGGGGAGGGCTTACGCCGCAGGAACGCCGGTCACTTGTCGCCCGGCGCCGCAGCAGGGCAGCCCTCCTCGAAGCCGCGACCGACTAGAGCCGCGGTTCGAAGCTACTTACCCTGCTGACGACGCTGCCAGCGCGTCTTCTTCAGCATCTTGCGGTGCTTCTTCTTGCGCATCTTCTTGCGGCGCTTCTTAACAAGTGACCCCATCCATCCCCCTTCCTACTCCGTTCCGAATAGTTGTCTCAGGTCCACTGGACCCTTCGAGCGGCCCGAGATATCCATCCGGATCGAACCAAGCCGGAGGCCTCTGACACCCTCACTAACCGGCGAGATCATCCGCAAGATGTCCTCGCCGGAGTCGTATTCGAGCACACCGATCCCGACGCAATGACCTTCCCCGTCCTCCATGCCGACCACGAGCTCGTCGAGCAGAGCCAGATCGAACTCTGGGGGCAGCGTGGGCATAAAGACGGTCGGTTTCACCCTCCACCTCGATGACCCGTGGGCGAAGTAGGCGGCGAACGCCTCCTCGCGCTCCTGCATCCTCTCGTCCACCGATCGGGAGCGAACCTCGGCGTGGACCTCGAGCTCGATGACCTCCGCCCGGGTGAACCTCTGAGCGAGGCCCACCAACGGCTCCAGCTCGCCGCCCCGCTCGAAGGCAACCACGAAATCGGGTGAGACCAGGTCGAGCTTGAAGTACTTCAGGGTCTGCCCGTAGATCCCGGATACGAGGCTGGAAGAATCCACCACGATGAGCCGGCATCCCTTGGCGCGGGCCTCGTTGACGAGCTTCATAGAACTCACGATCAACGGAAGTAGATGCCCCTTGGGGACCAGCGAGCCCACGAAGCCCAGGCCGTCGGCGACCCTGAGGCCCTCAGGCGAGAAGTCGGTGGAGGGGTCGCAGACCCGCATTCCGGTCGTGGTCGGGGGCCCGATAGTCGACTGCACGACATCGGCGTCGACGATCGCGGTCCGTACGCCGGCGGCAACCGCGCGCTGAGCCAGGGCCAGCCCGAAGCTGGTCTTCCCGGTATCCAACGCACCCATGAGGAACACCACGCCCGGGTTCTCGATCAACCGGTCGATGGTCCTGTCTAGGTCACTCTTCATCGATCCACTTTCTTGAGTCCTCGCTCGCCAGATAGGCCCTTTGAGCTCGGAAGTCGTTCGTCTCGACGAACGACCAAACGAAACGAAAGACCGTTCCCAAAGGAACGGTCCAGACCTACGAAGCGCCGTGGGGCCGGCGCCTATGAGTCAGCCTGCGTCAATGAACCTCTCGTCGAGGTACCTGCGGACGTCTTCTTCCCTGATCCGATATCCACGCCCGACCCGGACGGCTCCGAGCTGCCCCGACTTGATCAATCGATAGACGGTCATGTTCGACACGCGGAAACGCCGAGCCACCTCGGCAACGGTGAGAAATATGGACGCCATACCAGACTCACTCATAGTGGACGGCAGTATAGCAAGCCTCGTTTGCCCAGGTCAGAGGCTATTTTTCGAGGATACGCTCAAAGAGGTTCCAGGCCGGCTCGTAGAGCGCCGGGGGTCGGTTGTCGTCGAGTGGGATCGCCCACATGTCTTTGCCCTGAGCCCACGCGACCGCCAGCGCCGGATCGTTGATGTCGACCACTGCGATCGTGGGGATCCCCCGCTCGATCGCGGCCCCGGCCCAGCCGTGGTCGCCGAAGACGACCTCGGGCCACGGCTCCTGTTCCAGCAGCGCCTCCATCGCCGCCGCCGAATGGGTGTGGAGCAACGCTCCCCAATCCGCCAGGCAGCCGACCCCACCTGTGTAACGGACCTCGTGCTTCCGGCTTCGCCCGGGAACGATCTGCTCGTCCTCTCGGAGTCTCAGGATCCGGCCACCGGCTCGCTTGTAGGCGTCGGCGACCCGGATGTTGTGCTCGAGCATCCCGGTGGGGTGACCGGTCGCGATCAGGAGCGAGGCGCCCTGCGCGGCGTAGTCCTTCAGGGCCCTTGCGGCGTTGACGATGCCGTCGATCGTCAGCTCGGGATCAATGGTGTCGTAGCCCGACTCGCTGGCGAGGTCGGGCGAGCATCCGGTCAGCTTGGATACGAAGCCGAGGATCTCCTCGGGCGAGTACTCGGAGAGGCCGGACAACCCGAAGGTGTCGTCGGTGTCCCCTGCGATGATCTGGCGGATCTTGCCGATCGCGTTGCGACGCGAATGGGACTTGTGCGGACCGGTGATCCCGGCCGCCACCAGGGCATCCCGAGTCTGTTCAAGCACCTCCCTGTTCATGGCAACATCCTTGCATGACCAATAATCTCTTCTCTCTAGCGGGCAAGGTGGCGGTCGTTACCGGGGCGTCGCGGGGGATCGGCCGTGCGATCGCGCTGGGGTTCGCCGACGCCGGCGCCGATCTCGCGGTCGCCGCGCGGACCGAGGGTGACCTCACGGATCTCGTGAAGGAGATCGAGGCAAAGGGCCGCAAGGCGATCGCGGTTCCGACCGACGTAACCGATCGTTCGCAGATCGAAACCCTGATCGAGCGAACCGTTAGCGAACTCGGACGCATCGACATCCTCGTTAACAACGCCGGGGGGACGAGGTTCATGTCCCCTGCAGTTGCACTTCGCCCCGATGGATGGGACAAGGCGATCAATCTCAACCTGAACTCGGTGTTCCACGCCACTCAGCTGGCCGCTCAGAAGATGGTCGAGGGAGGCGGCGGCTCGATCATCCAGATGTCATCGGTCGCCGGCATCCTCGGC
>WHTI01000314.1 GCA_009377815.1 Actinomycetota bacterium | reverse complement strand
GTTGTAGACGTTGTTGGACCAGTTCTGGATCGTCGTGTAGCGGCAGCGCCCACGCGGCTTGACGATGATCTCGACGACCGCGGAGTGCAGTGAGTCACTCGTGTAGATCGGAGCGGAGCAACCCTCGACGTAGTGAACCCACGCGTCCTCGTCGACGATGATCAGGGTGCGCTCGAACTGACCCATGTTCTCCTGGTTGATCCGGAAGTAGGCCTGAAGCGGGATGTCGACCGACACGCCCGGCGGCACGTAGATGAACGAGCCACCCGACCACACTGCGGAGTTCAACGCTGCGAACTTATTGTCTGCCGGCGGGATGATCGTGCCGAAGTACTGCTTGACGATGTCACCGTGGTCGCGCAGGGCGGTGTCCATGTCCATGAACAAGATGCCCTGGTCCTCGAGCTCGGTCTTGGTCTTGTGGTACACGACCTCGGAGTTGTGGACGATGAATCCCTCGGCCACGAAGTTGTGGTGTCCAGCGACCTCGATGTCGTACACGGGCTCCACACCAACGGACTCGATGCTCTCGATCCGGACGAATCCGTGCATCTCACCGACATGGGACTTGAACGTCGTTCCCTTGGCCGATCCGTAGACGTGGTGATAGTTCCGACGCCCCATCCGCTCCGCACGACGCGGCGAGCGGCACGGGATCCGGTCGAAACGACCACTCAGATGGACGAAGTAAGAGGTCATCACCCGCTCTGGATCGAGCGGATGCTTACTGGTGGACAGGCTCAGGCGACTGCTGCGGATGCCACACAGGATCAACAGTTCGCGCATGTCCTCGAGCAGCGCGTCGTTCGCGCTGTGAAGGACGACGTCCTTGTTGGCAACGGAGTCACGGACGTAGCCGTCCGCATCGATGTAACCCGCGAGGAAGGCAAGCCGCTGAGAGGCCGGAAGGCCGAACACCCAGTCCGGGATACGCTTGGCCAAGGCGCCACCGTCGAGGTGATTCAGCATGAGGAATTCGGCCAAAGCCTGGGTTCCTCGGCCGGTCAACCGGTAACCATCGGATGCGAGGGTCAGTTCGATATCGAACAACTCGCTCGTCACTCTCTGGATCTCTCCGGTGAGAACCGAGTCGGTCTTGTCGACCGCGATCTCAACCGAGAAGCTATCACCACGATCATGGATGTACCCGTCGCCGAGATACAACCCAGCCCACCACAACAGGTCATCAGTGGTTTGCCGAGGATATGTTGCCGTCTTGGGAATGTCCGGCACGTTGAGACGCGCCGGCTTACCGAAACTGGGTACATCGGTCGCGACCGCGACGAGGTCCCCCGCCTTCAGTTCCTCGACCGGAAGCCAACGAGTTGTGTAGCGCGCCCGTTCGCGACCTTCCTTGCGCTCGTCCTTTAGAACGAGGAAGGGGTGATTGGCCGAGGCACCGATCGTCATGCCTCGAGCTTTGATCTCGAAGACCTCCTTGTCTCCGGACGAAGCTTGTCCGAGGACGGTGGAGACCACGATGTTGTTGGCTTCCTCATCGAGCGAGAAGACCTCGTCACCCGGAGCCAGCTCCTTGATCGGGCGCAGCCCATCGGTCGTCCACACCTGGGTTGAGCCGCGGAGGCATTCGTACTGGGCTGACACGCCGCCGAGGAAGTTCTTCTCGGCCTCGGGGATACCGAGCTTGTCCCACGTCGCCTTGATGTCCTCGGGCATGTCGTCCCACGACTTCACCTGGTTGGTGGGCTTGATGTAGTAGTAGATGTCGTCGAAGTCGATCTCGGAGAGGTCGGCGCCCCACGACGGCATCGGCTTCCGATAGAAGGTGTCGAGCGCCTTGTGCCGGAACTTGCGCATCCAGTCCGGCTCGTTCTTACGGTCGCTCATCATGTCGATGACGGCGTGAGAGACGCCCTTTTCGGGCTTGATGTCGTAGCTGGTGGC
>WHTI01000256.1 GCA_009377815.1 Actinomycetota bacterium | reverse complement strand
GCCGACACCTCCGGACGCACCGATGATCAGGACCTTCTGACCGGGCTGCACTTTTCCGTGGTCGCGCAGCGCCTGCAGAGCGGTGAGTCCCGAGATGGCGACCACCGCGGCCTGCTCGAAGGAGAGGTTCGCAGGCTTGGGGGCCAGCTTGTCCTCAGGTGCGACGGAGTACTCGGCGAACGAGCCCTTGGCGATGCCGAACACCTCGTCGCCGGGCTGGAACTTGGTCACTCCGGCGCCGACGGCTTCGACGACTCCGGCGACGTCCGCGCCCACCACGGGATTCTTGGGGGCCCGGAACCCGAAGCCCGCGAGCCGGATCGGGTACGGCAGACCGGTCATCACGTGCCACACGCCCCGATCGACTCCGGCTGCACGAACGTGGATCAGCACCTCGTTGTCCTTAGCTACCGGACGCTCGATGTCTCTGAGCTCAAGGAGATCCGCAGAACCGTACTCGTCTCGAACGATCGCCGGCATCATGCGGAGAGCCTGAAGGGTGGGTAGCTGTCGGTAACCAGAAGGAATGCATACGCCTGCACCCGAAGTCCCCATCGGAAGAAGCCCTCGACGAAGTTGAAGATCCCTCGGGGATAGCGGCCGGTGAAGAGGATGGCGAACCAGGCGATGAGCACTGCGACGGCCACTCCGATGCCAAGGACTGCCATCACGATGTAATGCGGGATGGCCAGGAGCCATTTCACCAACGGCAACCAGCGATTGAGGTCCTGCTTGACGTTCGGATAGTCGAGGTCGAGGTGAACCGACTGCTCCTCGTCGGTCGAGGGATACCGGTCGGTCATGAGGGCCGCGTAAGCAACGACCCTCGTGGAGAAGCGGGTCAGCTGCAGGTTGAAGTCGAACCACCACTGGGGGTACTTCTGCCGGAACAGGATCGTCAGGGCCGCCGGCCCCGACAAGGCGGACCCGACCAGGGTCAGGACGATGATCGCCGGGATCGCCCAGAAGAGGCGGAAGAACGTCGAGAGACGGTCCAGGCCCCCCTCTTGGAAGTCGATGCTCAGTCGTGCCGGGTAGGTACCTTCGGTGCTCGTCGTGCTCACTTTTCTCTCCCTTTCGCTCTCCGGTGTCTTGGTATACGGTGTACGCTACGGTGTACAGCGTACGCTTGTCAAGGAAAAGCTGCGATCGGACGGGAAAGGGCGGTGCGGATGAAGTCACAGATGGCCTCGAGGAGGCGATCCCGGGACCCCTTGACCCGGGAAAGGGTGCTCGACACCGCGGTGGCCCTCGCCGATCAGAGCGGTATCGAATCACTCAGCATGCGCAAGCTCGCCATGGAACTCGGCTTCGGAGCGATGGCCCTCTACAAGCACGTCGCCAACAAGGAGGACATGCTGGATGCGATGGTCGACGTCATCTTCAACGAGATGGCTCTACCGCCCACCGAGGTGCCCTGGAGGGAGGCCATGCGCCGGCGTGCGCTCTCGGCGCGTGAGGTTCTGTCCCGCCACCCGTGGGCGATCGGCCTGACGGATTCACGGATGAAGCCCGGGCCCGCCAACCTCCACCATCACGACGCGGTGCTTGGGTGCCTTCGTCGCGCCGGCTTCTCTGTCGCGCTGGCCATCCATGCGTATTCGACCCTGGACAGCTACATCTATGGCTTTGCGCTCCAGGAGCAGAGCCTGCCCTTCGACAACCCCGATGAGGTCGGGGACGTCGCCGAGACCATGCTCGAGGGATTCCCGGTCGACACCTACCCCTATCTCGCCGAGACCATCGTGGCGCACCTCAACCGGGCCGACTGGGAGTTCGGCGACGAGTTCGAGCGCGGACTCGATCTGATCCTCGACGGCCTCGAGAGGCTTCTGAAGGACTAACCGACCGGCCGGGGGGCCCTGAACGTGAGGATGATCCTGGGTAACGCTCAGGCTGGCATCCTCAAGCCGTAGCGCTGGATCAGCTCCGGCATAGAGGCGATCTCCATCTCCAGTCCATAACGGTTTTGGAGCTGTTGCATAGCCCCGAGATCAGGCGGCCCATCGGCGGGCAGAAGCGGTTCCAGTTCCTCGAAGTAGCGCTCCAACCCCGCGGGTGCAAAAACTTCGACGAAACGCGCCTCTGAGTCGGACGCGTTCCAGAAGGCATGGGGGATTCCCTTCGGCTTGAAAACGGTCGTGCCGGCCCCGGCCTCGAACACCTGATCACCGATCTGGACGCCGATCGAGCCCTGCGTTACGAAAGAGATCTCGTCCTCACGGCTATGTGTATGGATCGGAGCTCCGAGCGTGCCGGGCTGGATGATGTGCTCGGCCACCGCGACCACCCCTCCAGTGCTCTCGCCGCGGACCTTGACGATTGTGTCGAGGGCTCCGGCCACCGTGTACCGATCCCCTTCGTCGCGACCGACACGTGTCACACCGAAATCGACGTTCACCTCATCCTCCTTTGGGTCTTTGGTTTTCACGTTACACTCTTGTATACTGAAATAATGCGGGCGTCAAGAGGAACCGAGACGAAGCGCCCCTACGTTCAGCGGAAAAGGGCTGAGGGGGCCGCGGAAACGAGGGAGCGGATCGCACGTGCGGCGGCAGAGCTACACGAGGCGGTCGGCCCCGCCGCGACGACCATCAGCGCGGTCGCCGACCGCGCTGGAGTACAGCGAGTCACGGTCTACCGCCACTTTCCAGACGAGGCTGCGCTGTTTCGCGCGTGCCAATCCCACTACCTTTCAGTGCATCCGCCGCCTGAGGCAACCTGG
>WHTI01000371.1 GCA_009377815.1 Actinomycetota bacterium | reverse complement strand
GATGTCGACCTTCAGGCGACGATCACCGAGGTGCGTCCGGACGGAAACGAGACGTTCGTGCAGAACGGCTACATGCGTGCCAGCGCGCGGAAGCTCTCGACCGATTCCGACAACATCTTCAAGCGGCCGAGCACGCTGCTGGACCCGATCCCGACCTTCACCGAGGCCGACGCCCGACGCATGCCCCGCCGGAAGTTCGTGAAGGTCGCCATCCCGCTCTACTACCAGGGACACGCATACCGGGCCGGGTCGCGCATCCGCGTCACTATCGCCGGACCGAACGGCCAGCAGCCGGTGTGGTCGTTCGGCGAGCCGCGGCCGAAGACGGGCACTTCGAAAGTCGCCATCAGATTCAGGCCGAAGCGGCCGTCCGTCCTGGTGCTTCCCGTTATCCCGGGCTTCGAGGTACCCACAGAGTTGCCGCCATGTCCGAGTCTCCGTAACCAGCCGTGCAGGCCGTACCAGCCGATCGTTAACTGAACCGGCTAGAGGCGGAGTTGCTTGGCGATCCGTTCGATGATGCGCGGCATCTTCCGGTGACGCCGGCGCTCGAGGTACATCCCTAGCGCGATCCCACCGCCCAGGAGAGAGACGCCACCGAGTCCGGCGGGGATGCCGACCAGCAGCGCCTTACGGCGCGCTCTCAGTTCCTGCACCGTCCACCCGCGGGCGAGAGCGATGCGGCGCAACTCGCGTTCGGGGTTGACCGCATGGGGGAAGCCGACCGACTCCAACAGCGGGAGGTCGTTGATCGAATCGGAGTAGGCGTGGCATTCGTGGAGGTCGAGCCCGCGCTCGGCGGCGACCTCGGCCACGGCTTTGGCCTTCTCGATCCCGTGCATCGGGTGCCCGACGAGACGACCGGTGTAGAACCCGTGCTGATCGACCTCGGCGATCGTGCCCATCGCGCCGGTCATGCCGAGTTCCTCGGCGATCGAGTCGGCCAACTCCACCGGTGCGGCAGTAACCAGGAAGGTCAGGTCGCCGTGTGCCTTGTGCACCTCGATCACCTGAACGATGTCCTTGTAGACGAGCGGCAGGATCTTCTCCTCCGCGATCTCGCGTCCCCACCCCATCAACTCCCTGCGGCTTCGGCCGGTAACGAAGTCGAGGGTCGACTCACGCGACCGGTCCATGTTCTTCTGCTGTTCGCCGTGGAGGCGGAACATCGCCTGACCCCACGCGAAGCGGAGCAGATCGCGCACCCGGAACATGTCGCGTTCGTAGGCGCCGCGCGCCAGAAGGAACAGGCTCGAGCCGGGGATCAGGGTCCGGTCGAGATCGAAGAAGGCAGCTCGCTGGACCGTCGTGTGGTCTGAGTCAGTCATCCCAACCCCTCCATTCGGTGAGTTCCTCGGCAGGTGTCTTGCGCGGGGGCCCCTTGGTGAAGCCCTCCGGCGGATAGCCAACGTAGACGTATCCGGCGACTAGCTCGTCGTCGCCCAACCCGATGAAGTCGTGGCACTCCTTGATGTGCGCGGCCGGTCCCGT
>WHTI01000391.1 GCA_009377815.1 Actinomycetota bacterium | reverse complement strand
GCCGCCGCCAACGAGATGGTCATGGGGAGTATGAAGGCGGTGCGGAATAACGCACCACCCCGGGGGACCTGCCAGATGAGGATCGACACCAGCATCGACATCACCGTCACCATCACGGGGAACACCACCAGCCAGATGAGGGTGTTGACGACGGCGTTCCAGAAGCGACCGCTGGTGAGTGTGTCGACATAGTTCTGGACCCCGACGAAGTCCCAGGTATCGGGTCGGGCGATATTCCACGGGCTGAGCAGACTCCATCTGAAGAGACTGCCCACCAGGGTGTTGAGCGCCGGCCAGAGATAGAACAGAACGAAGGCGACGAGGAGTGGGGAGATGAAGAGGTAGGCGAGGCGTCGCCCGTCGCCGTCTCCCCCGACCCCTTCGGCAGGGAGCGTCCGGTCGCTTCGTTCCGTGGTGTCCGTCATGGTGATCCCGCTATCCGGTCATCCCCGGATCCGGGTGTCGACATCGACCATGGTGTTGACGATGGCATCGACGTCCTGGTCGCGCACGAACTGTTGGAGGGCCTCCCGCAGCACGGTCTGGATCTCGCCCCCGATGAAGTCGTCGAGGTCGTACAGGGCGGCAACCGAGGGGTCTGCGGGCCACAGCTCGGCGGCCTGCTGGTCGTTGACATCGGGGTACACATCGGAGGGAACCTGGGTGTTGGGGGCCACGAAACCGCCCTGCTCCGCCCAGATCGCCTGGGCATCCGCCGACCCGAGGTACTCGGCAAGAGCCGAAGCGGCGGCCGGGTTGGCGGTGTTGGCATTCACCGCGAACAGATCGCCGCTTATCGTCTGGACCGCCGGGGTGGAGTCGTCGTATTGCGGGATCGGGAAGAAGGCGTAGTCCTCACCGGGGACAAGACTGTCGTCGCACTCGCCCCTGGCGACCAGATTGACGAACGCCCCCTGAAGCTGGAGCTGAGCGGCGCCATCGACACGGGCACAGGTCGCCTCGACGAAACCCCGATCCAAGGTGTCGGCTGGGTAATAGTTGGCGATCAGATCACCCAGCACCTCGAAGGCCTCGACGACGGCGGGATCGTCCCACGACACCGACCCATCGACGAGACCGTTGAACACGTCCGGACCGGCAACCTCGGCGAGGACGGGATCCCACCACTGGGTGAGGGGCCAGAGATCGGAACCACCGACCGCGAACGGCTCCTCACCGGCCTCCTTCATGGTGTCGAGAACGGTGATGAAGTCTTCCCACGTCGTGGGTGGTTCTACCCCGAGATCGGCAAAACGCTCGGGCGTGTACCAGACGAGGCCATTCACATTGCCCTTGAACCACACCCCGTAAGGTGTGCCCTCGACCGAGGCGATGGCCTGGAGCGATTCGGTGTAGGCACCGTCCTCCAGCCACTGCGCCCAGAGGTCGTCGAG
>WHTI01000399.1 GCA_009377815.1 Actinomycetota bacterium | reverse complement strand
TCCCTGGCCCGATGCGCGGTTCAACGCTCGAACCTGAGGCAGGAGCCCAGTGCGTTAGCAGCGCACGCTGGGATCTGTGCGGGGGGCCGCCCGCAAGGGCGGTCCCTACCGCGACAAGCGGCCCGAGGTCGCCCTCGCCGTCGACGCGGCCAGCGTCGGGGACGGGCAGGCGCGACGCCCGCTGATGACTTCGGGTCGTGGCGGAGCCGCCGTAGTACTCCGAGGCCGGGAGAGCCGGCCACATGGGGAAGCTGCGCCGTTTCACTCGGCGCTTGGATCGCTCCCGCAGGGAGCAGAGGTTCGGAAGGAGGTGACCTTTGGGCCACCCGCCTGACCTGAACGCGAAAGCGCGAGGGGACCGCAGCATGGCGGGAAAAGCACGGAACATTGTGAAGGCGTTGATGGTGTTGCCGTGCAAGGCTCGTGTGATATGGCGAAGACCAGACTGTTTGAAGCCTAGTCCCCAACGATGGAAATGTGCATTCTCCGACATATAACGCCTGGAGCGGAGCCATCAGCATCAGACGAATCCCCTTTGCTTCGTCCCAAGCCTTCCGGCTGGTGGGTGGTGGACAACGAGTTCACTTAAGGGGACGGACGGGCCGCCTACGTCACGCTCGATACGTCCAGCGCAAGAGGAATTATTGCCTAAGGGGCGAGAGCCCTATGGTGACGGAGTGCCAATAGTAGTCGTGGGGGTGACGTCCCACCAGGGAGAGCGGGAAAGCCGCTCGCAGGGCGAAGTGGCACAGGTGTCTCAGATTATCTGGAATGGTGAGGTATGCGTAATGCAGACAGCCGAAGCCTTACTGGAGATCATTCATGAGCGTGGCAAGAAAGGATTGCCGCTGGAGAGGCTGTATCGGCATTTGTTCAACCCGGAGTTATATCTGCGCGCTTACGGGAAGATCTACCGTAATGATGGCGCTCTCACTCCCGGTGCGACCGGTGAGACCGTAGATGGCATGAGCCTGCGAAAGATCCAGGCGATCATCGATGCGCTGCGTTATGAGCGCTATCGGTGGTCCCCGGCGCGGCGTGTGTATATCGACAAGAAAGGAGCACCTGGGAAGTACCGCCCGCTGGGTCTGCCGTCGTGGTCGGACAAGCTACTGCAAGAAGTGATCCGCTCCTTGCTGGAAGCGTATTACGAACCGCAGTTCAGCAGCCGATCACACGGCTACCGACCAGACCGGGGTTGTCACACAGCGCTTAGGGAGGTCTATGACTCCTGGCGTGGGACAGCGTGGTTCATCGAGGGAGACATCTCCCAGTGTTTCGACCGGCTGGATCACTCGACAATGAGCGCGATCTTGGCCGAGAAGAT
>WHTI01000341.1 GCA_009377815.1 Actinomycetota bacterium | reverse complement strand
CCCCCGTCCTCGAGCTCGAGGCGGTGACCAAGACCTACGGGTCGGAGCAACCGGTGCACGCGCTGCGTGGTGTCAACCTGAGGGTGAACCGGGGGGAGCTGGCGGCCGTGGTGGGCCCCTCAGGTTCGGGGAAGTCGACCCTCCTACACCTCATGGGCACGCTCGACCGACCCACCAGCGGAACCGTCCGGCTCACCGGCCTGGACGTGGCCCGGATGTCGGACCGGGAGCTGGCCTCGGTTCGCGCCACCAGGATTGGGTTCGTCTTCCAGCAGTTCTTTCTCGCCGAGCACTCGACCGTGCTCGAGAACGTGGCCGACGGTCTGTTGTACGCCGGGGTGGATGTCGGGCACCGCCGCCAGCGGGCGAGCGAGGCGTTGGCCCGGGTCGGGCTCTCGGCTCGGGCGGGGTTCCGTCCCAGCAAGCTCTCCGGAGGAGAGCGCCAGCGCGTCGCTATCGCCAGGGCAATCGTGGGCCGGCCCGCCATCGTGCTCGCCGACGAACCCACAGGCAACCTGGACAGCGCCTCGGGAACCATGATCTTCGACCTGCTGCAAGGGCTCAACGCGGAGGGCGCCACGATCGTCGTCATCACCCACGACCGCGACCTCGCAGCTCGCCTGCCCCGGCACGTGGAGATGCTCGACGGGAGCATCGTCGCCGACAGCGCCGCATCGTTGGCCGACGCTACTCAACCCGACGCTGCGAGTGGATTGAGATGAGCGCCACCAACAGCCTCACCCCAAGGAGGCTGCGGCCGCGCGACCTGGCCCGGCTCGCCGGAGTGGGGGTAAGCACCCGGAAGCTCCGCGCCGGGTTATCGGCCCTCGGCATCGCCATCGGGGTGGCCGCCATCGTGGCGGTGATGGGCTTGTCCTCTTCCTCCCAAGCTGGGTTGCTCGCCGAGATCGACCGGCTGGGTACGAACCTGCTGACCGTCACCACCGGGCAGAACGTGTTGGGCGAAACGGCCGCGCTACCCAAGGCCGCCCCGGAGATGATCACCCGCATCGGACCGGTGACCAAGGTTCAGTACACGGGCTCGATCGACGCGAACGCCTTCCGCAGCCCTTTCATCCCTTCCATCGAAACCAATGCCCTGTCCGTGCAGGCGGCCAGTCTCGGACTGCCCGCCGCGGTCGGCACCACCGTTGCCCAGGGCCGCTACCTAAACGCCGCCACCGCGACCGAGCCGGTCGCGGTGCTCGGGGCCACCGCCGCCCGGCGACTGGGGATCGATCGGATCTTCCCCGGCCAGCGGATCTGGATCGACAACCAGTGGTTCTACGTGATCGGCATCCTCAGGCCGGCCGGGCTCGCGCCCGAGGTCGACGCCTCGGTGCTCGTCGGATTCCCGGCAGCCGACACCTATCTTGGCTTCGACGGGCACCCGTCCACCATCTACGTGCGATCGCGCACCGACCAGGTCGATGCCGTCCACTCGGTGCTGGGCGCCACTGCCAATCCCGAGGCCCCCAACGAGGTGAACGTCAGCCAACCCTCGGCGGCGCTCGTCGCCCGGGCCAAGGCCAAAGGCGCCCTCAACAGCCTCTTTCTTGGGCTCGGCGCGGTCTCCTTGCTGGTAGGCGCGGTGGGGGTCGCCAACATCATGCTCATCTCGGTCCTCGAACGCCGCTCGGAGATCGGGCTCCGGCGGGCCCTGGGAGCCACCAGGGGCCACATCCGCACCCAGTTCCTAGCCGAGGCCATCCTTCTCGCCCTGTTCGGCGGGGTCGGGGG
>WHTI01000150.1 GCA_009377815.1 Actinomycetota bacterium | reverse complement strand
TTGCCAGGAGGCCGCGATCTCATCGAGCCCGGGCGTGTTACTGAGACGCGTGACCTCGCCATCGGCCACTTCGACCACGTACAGATCGAGCAGGTAGCGGCTCCCGGGCATCCCGGAGTAGGCGAGCTTGGTCGAGTCCGGCGACCACACCGCCGACATGCCGTCGGGAAGGGCATAGCTCGGATCGGAGATATCGGCCAGCTTGCGTCGGCCCGAGCCGTCGGCGTTGATCACAACCAGGCTGCACCCGGCGCGCCGCCCGCACTCCAGATACGAGACGAGCTCACCGTTCGGCGAGAAACGAGGTGCTTCCTCGCTGAGACCGTCGATCCGCGACAGTGCTCGCCTGTTGCCGTCTAGGTCGACCGCGAACACGTCGAAACCGAACGAGTTGTTCTTGCTACGCTCGTAGGCGATCTCGGTGCCGGTCGGGGACCAGGATGGGCCAGCCTCGTAGGTCCTGGTGGCCGTGAGGTTCGACTTGTTCGCCCCGTCCGGGTTCATCACGTAGATGTCGGAGGTCCTGCGGCCCCAGTGAACATAGGCGATGCGTGTCCCGTCGGGCGACCACTTCGGGTGCGTGTTGTGGCCGCCCTTCGCGGTAAGCCTCGTCTTCCCTGTTCCGTCCACGTTCTTCACGAAGATCATGGAACCGCCTCTCCGCCTCTTCGCCATGTAGGCGAGTCGAGTACCGTCCGGCGACCACTCGGGAAACCGCTTTAGAAGCGGACCCGATGTGACGGCGGTGAGCCCGGTACCGTCCGCGTTCATCACGTAGATCTCGGATCCCCCGTCCAAGTGGTAAGTGAACGCGATCTTCGTCCCATCGGGCGAATAAACCGCGTCCACCTCGGACGTTACGGTGTTGGCGAGCCGGGCTCTGTTGCTGCCGTCGGCGTCGATCGCGAACGGGTCAGAACCCCGACCGTCATACCGAACGTAGAGGATCTTGCCGTTCTCGCCCGGGTACGTGGCGCCGGCAGGTGCCAACGGAAGCAACGCAACCGCGACCGTCGCGATGGCTATCCGGAGTGCTTTCATGGATGGTCTTTCCTTCCCTTTCGAGGCTTATGACTTATTGACGTGGACGGCTCCTTCCGAGTTGCACCTGCAGAAGAGAAGATCTGAACTCATAACGGGAAGGGTGATGAGTCCCCGGTCTTGCAGCCGATCCTCTAGTGCAGCCAACCGCCAGCTGTCGCGCATACCTCGGACCAGAACGCCCATGGCGTCGCAGGCATAATTGGCATCAGGGGATCCCTGCTCGGCCTTTGCCACATAGGCAGCAGCATTGATCGGCGTCGTGATCGACATGGGTGTGAGTCGAGCTCAAGCCATCGGCTCCTTCCATGCAGGCGACACGGCGTTGTGTCTGAAGGGCAGGACCCAACGGAAGTGGCGCAGTCCCGGCTGTTTGCACCAGCACTCGGGCTGACATCCGCACTCTCTCGTCGAATCGATCGCTGCGTTCACGACAGCAAGGCCGAGGACGAACCCTCCGAACAACAGGAGCTTCTTCATGACCTCTCCTTCAATGCCGCGACCAATTGATCCACCGAGGGCGAACCTTCCATTCCGGCATCCGTCCGATAGACCCGACACGACAGGCCGGTCGGAGCGCCGTGGATGGCGAAAGGATCGATCCCGCCTATCAGGATCGTGGGCGACCCGTGAAACCGGAGGAGATCTGCTTGTTCCGCAGACTCGATCCGCTCAAGCTCGAGTTTGGCGGCGCGACCGAGCTGTTCCATCGCTTGCTGGAGCCGGGTGCGGGCAACCTGCCAGTTGGGGCAACCATCGAAATACCGCAATGTGATCGTCCCCACCGTCATCGGCTTTGGACCTCTGGCCATCGCGGGCTTAGATAGGCCCACCACTGTCGGCCCAGCTGTGCGGCCTCGTCTGCGTTAAGAGACCGACCCTCGGGTTCTCCCCTCTGGGAACGCCACGCGTCGAGGTGTTCGCGATTACAAAAGAAGTTGACGTCGGGACAGAATTGCGTCACGACATGGGAGCAGCTAGATGTCGGCAACCACAGGACGAGCTCCTCGTCGGCGCGTGGGACCCCAGCGTGGATCGTTATCTCGATCTCCGCGGAGCAGTGGGGACAAACGGTCTTTACCTCGGCGTCACTGCCGAGCGCGGCGGGGATACCCACCGCGTCAGCGGCGCACCATGTGAACAATCGGCGTCCGCTCAACAACATGCGGTGTTGCCGGGGAATCACGCTAAGTCCGTCGATCGCAACCAGCTTCTCGGTTTCGAGGATCGCCATGCCGCGCTGGACCAAGGTATCGAGCGTCCGTTGCGCGCTCTCTATCCCGCCCGGAGAGGTCGCCACGAGTTCCGCCGCAGGGATGGGTGCGCCGGCAGCACGCAGGCGTTCGAATCCGTGACGGCGGAAGGAGTCGTCGAGGTCTGAGTGTTGTGTCTCAAGGGGATCGATCTCGATCGTCATCCACTCTTCTCCACTAGTCGCCGTAAGTCGCTGCGCCGGGCATCGAGGCTGAGATCTGTTGGCATCAGCCATCGACCGTTCGACAGCTTGCGATGGCTGCCTGGTTGTCGTCTAAGAAACGACGAGCACCTGCGACGAGGGCCCGGACTCGTTTGTTTGCGACTCGGTAGAGCGTTTTGCGGCCCTCGGTGCGCGCCTCGACGAACCCGCACCACGTCAGGCATGCGAGATGCTCGGATACTCGGGCCTGGGATGCGCCCAGCCGGCGGACGATCTCCATCTGATGGAGCTCTCCTTCGTCAACGAGCAGCTCAACGATGCGAAGCCTCGTTGCGTCGCCGAGGGTCCGGAACAAACGCGCCACCAGCTCCGCCTCAGGAAGGGGCGTGGGGACCAGCTCGAGGATCGCGGGGCGACCTGCCAACTCTGGATTCCTTCTTATCATCCGGTTTACCGGATAACGATACACCCGTCACTCCGATGCCGAGGCAAGTCGTCCTCAACTGCACCTAGCGGCGTCCGAGTCTCCGCCAGGCCAGCGCCGCGAGTACTCCCGACGCCGCGGTCCACGCGGCCAGCAGTGCCGGCGCGGAGGCCGGGATGGCGACACCGTGGGCGACGCTGTCACCGATCTCGAGGATCCCGCTGGATGGCAGCTTGCGCGAGATTGCAGCGAGCGCATCCGGCATGTCCCCGGCCGGAGTGAAGATGCCCCCGAGCAGCCACAAGACCATGAACGCGAAGTTGGTTGCGGTGTTCGCAGCGCCCGCGTCGGGGATCGCGAGTCCGATGAGAACTCCCAGCGCGGCAAAGGGAGCGCTCCCGATCCACATCAGTCCGATCAGCTCGGTCCAGCCACGCGGGTCGAGCTCGATGTCAGTTAGCAAGATGCCCATGACCGCGACCAGCACGATCGAGGGCAGCACCCACGCCATCGCGACCGCGACCTTGGCCACGACCACGGTGCGCGTGCGCATGGGCGTGGTGCGGAGCTGGCGCAACCACCCGCTGGCGCGCTCCTGGGCCAGGGACGGCCCCGTTGCGAACAGTCCAGCCGCCACCGTACCGAACGCTGCCATGGCCACCAGCCTGCCGGTGTTGCTGCCCGACGTCTCACCATCGACCAGGGTCAGCAGCACGTACACCCCGGCGGGGAGCCCCAGCCGCCAAATGAGCGCGTCGCGATTGCGGAACTGAGCCTTGGCCTCGAGCCACGTGTATGCGAGCATCACGAACCTCCTTCTCGTGTGAGTTGCAGGAACGCCTCCTCCAACCCTGCCGAGCTGATCTGCAGGTCCTCGATGCGAGGGGCTTGCTGGAGGAGGGCTCGCACGGTGAGGTCGGGGTCGGTCGTGTGGAGCGTGACCCGTTTGCGACCGGCTTCGACCGATTCCACCGCGGGGAGACGCCCAACCACCTCTGCAGACAAGCCGTCGGCGGTGAAGCTCACCACACTTCGGCCGACCGCTGCCGCTTTCATCTGGTTGGGAGTCCCGTCGGCAACCAGGCGCCCACCCACGAGGACTAGGACTTGATCGGCGACCTGGTCGGCTTCTTCCAGCCGATGGGTGGCGAACAGCACCGTGCGGCCCTGAGCCGCGGACGCCTGGACGCGATCCCAGAAGGCCCGCCTCGCGGCAACGTCCAGAGCGGCGGTGGGCTCGTCCAAGACGAGCAGCTCGGGATCGCCTGAAAGGGCGAGGGCCAGTCGGACTCGCTGGCGCTGTCCACCCGAGAGACGCTCGACCCTTCGACCCGCGACGCCTTCGAGGTCGGAGAGCCGCAAGGCGTCCTCACGGGAAAGCGGATCCGGGTACAGGGCGCGGATCAGATCGACCAGCTCGGCCACCGTCACGCCCTGAGGGACGCCGGCATCCTGGAGCATCGCGCCCACGCGGCCGCGTGCGATGGCGTCTGACGGCACCCCTCCGTAGAGGCGAACGTCGCCGGCGTCGGGTTCTCTGAGGCCGAGAAGGATCTCGGTCGCAGTGGTCTTGCCGGCTCCGTTAGGTCCGAGCAGTGCCACGGTCTCGCCCCGGCCGATCTCGAAAGACAGTCGCTCGATCGCGGTGACGTCGCCGAAGCGGCGGGTGACGTTATCGAAGCTGACGATGGCATCCGGCATGGCGCTCGCCGTGGACTGCCTGGCGTCTTGGCTCATGGCTCCTCCTTCAGGGGCGTGTTGTCATAAGTGTCTAGAGGTCGTGGCTCTTTGCCATCGAGCAGTAGGTGGGTCTTTGGGAACCGGACGAGGGAGCCGGCAGTCAACCGACCGGTTGATGCGGGAATTGGTTGGGCGACTACTGTGGAACTAGCCTGATGGAGTGCGACGTTGGAGGTGCACGAGGTGTCTCGGGGCCCGGCCACGAGAAAGGAAACGAAAGGAATCCCGTGGGATCGCTGGACGGTCCTATGGGGGGCTTTCTTCTACGTTCTCCTGGCGTATGCGATCTTCAGCGCGCTCTTCTTTGGATCGCATTCGGCCGCCCGGATCGCTCTCATTCTCTTTCTCGC
Source organism: Actinomycetota bacterium (assembly GCA_009377815.1). Lineage (GTDB taxonomy): Bacteria > Actinomycetota > CADDZG01 > CADDZG01 > WHSQ01 > WHTI01. Next base: position 1,941 of record WHTI01000150.1, on the reverse strand, counting down.
TACAGCGCTCGGCATCTGGTATGGGTACTGGCTTTTGGCTCGCATATATCCCCCTAGCGATGTTCTGTATTCGCTCGGTGCCGCGGCACTGTGGGTGGGACTATTCGCCGCCGAGCCGGACTTCATCATCCTCGGACTCGGCATCTTCGCTCCGCTGTGCTTGCAGGACTTCCGATGGGCTGGCGTCGGCGCCGCGATCGTGGGCGGATGGGTGTGGCAGCAATGGGCCCAGCAAGGAAGCATCCCGTGGCCGGCCGTCCTCGGTGCATCCTTGGTCCTGGCCTTCAGCCTCCTTGCGGCGGCGTACGTCGCTACGATCGTCCGCCAAAGCCAAGAACGCCAGCGCCTCATCGATCAGCTCCACGCCGCACAGTCCGAGTTGGCGGAGGCGGAGCGGCAAGCCGGCGTTCTTGAGGAGCGGCAACGCCTGGCGCGAGACATCCACGACACCCTCACCCAAGGCTTCGCCAGCATCGTGATGCTCCTCGAGGCGGCGGAAGAATCTCTCGGCCGCCAGCACCCGGCCGGACGTCACGTAGCACGGGCACTGCAGTCGGCCAGAGACAATCTCGCTGAGAGCCGACGCCTCGTATGGGCCCTGCGGCCGGAGGCACTGGCGGATACGCCCCTGCCGGGTGCCCTGGAGCGGCTCGCGAGGCAGCTGTCCGAAGAGACCGGGATCCGCGCCGAAACCGTCGTGACCGGCAACGTATGTGTGCTCGACGCCGAGCAGGAGACCGCCCTTCTGCGAGTGGTTCAGGAGTCCCTGGCCAACGTGCGCAAACACGCTCAGGCGACGGAGGTCACGGTGACGCTCTCCTACATGAACGACGTCACGGTCCTCGACATCCAGGACGATGGGGTCGGGTTCGTTTCGCTGGCGGAGTCGGAAGTTGCACAAGAGGGAGGTTTGGGCCTCCGCGCCATGCGCGAACGCGTCGAGGAGATGGGCGGGACGGTCTCAGTGGAGAGCGCTCCCGGCAAGGGCACAACCGTCGTCATCCACCTCCCCGTTGACCGAGATCGCCCTGTTGAGCCGGCGCGCTCAGGAGAGACGAGTCGTGAGTGAGACGATCCGATTGGTCATCGCCGACGACCATCCGGTCGTTAGGGACGGGCTTCGCGCCATGCTCGACACCCAGCCCGACATCGACGTGATCGGCGAAGCGAGCACCGGGGCCGAAGCGCTGTCCATGGCCCGCGCCCTTCGCCCGGACCTGGTGCTCATGGATCTGCAGATGCCGGAGCTCGACGGAGCGAGCGCGACAGAACGGATAAGGGCCGAACACGAGGACGTCCAGGTCTTGATCCTTACCACCTACGACACGGACGCGGACATCAGCCGGGCCGTCGAGGCCGGTGCGACGGGATACCTCCTGAAGGACGCCCGCCGCGAGGACCTGTTCAGCGCGATTCGGCTGGCCGCCCGAGGCGAGTCGGTGCTGTCGCCCGGAGTCGCATCGCGCGTGCTGGGGAGGATGCGCGCTCCCGCCGAAGAGGCCCTTAGTTCCCGTGAGATCGAAGTGCTCGGCGCCGTCGCGCGTGGGCTTACCAATCGGGAGGTGGCACGGGAGCTGCACGTCAGCGAGGCCACGGTTAAGACGCACCTCTTACACGTGTTTGCCAAGCTCGGCGTGGACGACAGAACCGCGGCCGTGACCGTGGCGCTCGAGCGCGGGATCATCCGTCTCAACCGACCCCAGATCTGATGTCATTGCGCCTCGATCAGGATCGCTTCGACCTCCTCGTGCGCGGGGCTATGGCAGCTAAGAGATTCTGAGGAGTACTTGCCACCCCCGATTGCTAACCGTCTCCGCAGGTCAGCAAGTATTCGACTTCCTGAGTTGTACGTTCGCATCCGGATTGATCTGATCAATTACCGCGTCAATTCCGCGTCAAGGTTCGACTTGACCGTCGAAGTGAAGCGCCGGGGCGGTTCAC
>WHTI01000013.1 GCA_009377815.1 Actinomycetota bacterium | reverse complement strand
GTGCCCGAGGGGCTCGGCGAGAACGACATGATCGAGATCTTCAGGAACACGGTGCTCCTCAGGACGTTCGACGAACGGGCCGTCGCCTTGCAGCGCCAGGGCCGCATCGGGACCTACCCACCCTTCTGGGGTGAGGAGGGCATCCAGGCGGGGCCGGTTCATGCCGCGACCGCCAAAGACTGGCTCTTCCCCAGCTACCGACAGAGTGCGGTCGGCATCCTCCGCGGTCTTCCACCTTCGAAGATCTACAAGTACCGGCGCGGGTACGGCGGCACGCATGGGTTCTGGAACGCGCGCGACTACAGGGTCGCTCCGATGGTGGTTGCTATCGCTACCCAGCTGCCCCACGCGGTCGGTCTTGCCTGGGGCGCGAAGCTCCGGGGTGACGATGTCACGTCCCTCGTCTGGTTCGGGGAGGGAGCGACGTCGGAGGGTGACTTCCACGAGGCGATGAACTTCGCCGCCGTGCATAAGGTCCCGACCGTGTTCTTCAACACCAACAACCAGTGGGCGATCTCGACCCCGTATGGACGTCAGACCGCGACGGACACCATCGCCGAGAAGGCCGCTGCGTACGCGATGCCAGCGGCCAGGGTCGACGGCTTCGATCCGATCGCATGCTGGAAGGTCGCCCGTGATGCTCTCGATCGGGCGCATAACGGCGGGGGCCCGACACTGATCGAGGCGTTCTGCTACCGGCTGGCCCCCCACGGCACCGCCGACGACCCCGGGCGCTATCGCGACGAAACCGTCACCGACGCGTGGAAGCGGCTCGAGCCGGTCGGCCGGACCGCGGCGTTCCTCAAGCGCATCGGTGTTCTCGATGACGAAACGGAAGAAACGGTCATCCAAGAGGCGAAGGACAAGATCGCACAAGCCGTGATCGAACTCGAGGAGGGTGACCCTCCGGGTCCCGGGGCGATGTTCGAGCACGTCTACAGGAACGGTCGTCCGTACTCCTTCGATGAAGGCCTGGACGACCTCGAAGGATTCCGCTAGACCGCCAACGTGTCGGCCACCTGACAGCGTCGTTGTCGGCGGGGCGACTCCCCAACAACTCGCCTCGCTTCATCCTGTCGATAGGACACAACCCCTATCGAAGGAGAGAAGCGATGAGCATCGGTCACCTGACCGCAGAGATCAGCCGGCTGTACGCGAAGGAGATGGGCGTCCGAGGGAACGCGAAAGAGAATCAGGTTCGCCCCGAAGGACGGCAGAAACGCTCTGTACCGCGCGGCGGACCACCCGGTATCCATCCCGACAAGGAACGCCGGTAACGAAGAGCCCGGACCATACGGTCCGGGCTCTTTGCGTTGGGCGGTCGTTGCCGGCCTTAGATCTCCGGCAGGGCGACTCCGATCACGTGCACGACCTTGCGGAGCTTGGGATCCCGTGTCGGACCTGCCGTGATGTAGTACTCGACGCCGCTCGGGGTCACCATGTTCGCCGGGATGAACCCGATCCACGAGTTCCGGCGGGTTCCTCGCTTCATCTTCACCGTCTTGAAGGCGCCGGTCCCGTGCTCCCGGTACGACAGGAGCACCTTGCTGACTTCCTTCAAGCCTTTGCCGATCGAGATCGCCTTGATCGGAACCTCGGACCCCGAGATGCGGTTGCGCACCGACGGGTGGAAGATCAGGGTCTTCCCCGCTCGCTGATACCCGCCCTTCTCGACCCCGAAGTAGTCCATCGTCTTCTTGATCGCGATGATCGCGTGGTCGGTCTTGTTCATCTGCTGGAGGTTCATTCCTAAGAAGATCGACTTGAAGCCGCCGTGAGAGTCGTCACCCTCGACACGGGTGGCCATAAGCGCACCCTCACCGCCCTTCTCCCACGAGGACACCGCCGTGGATGTGCCGATCTCCGACGCCCCCAGGGAGAACACGTCCTGCAAAGGTCGGCCGGGGAAGACGTCGGTGGAAAAGTTCTTCGTTCCGAAGATGTCACCAAGGCCGGTGACCTTGCCACCGCCAACTTGGAGGGTGTCCTCATAGGTAGCACCGAAGTAGTCCCTTAGGAACAGGGGCATATCCGCGGTGGCACCAGGGTTGGTGCGGGCCGGCTCCTCTCCCAGGGCTGCCGCGGCGCGGGGGCTCGTGAACATGAGGTTGCCGCCGCCGTCGAGATAGGACTTGATCTCGGCACGGTCGTTGGCGTCGAGCTGTCCCTGGTATCTCTCGAGCCCGGACTCCCAGACGACCGCGTCGTACTGGTTCATCATCGCCGCGGTCGCGTGGTTCCGCACGATCGTGTACGGGATGCGCTGGGCCGCAAGGGCCCCGGCGTAGATGGCCTCCGAGTCGGTCGAGGCGTCGTCATCGACGATCAGCACCCGTGCGTTAGCGGGACCCGACCACAGCGTCGTCTTCTGACTGTTGTTGTTCTCGAGCACCTCGTTCAGGACCTTCTTCGGATCAACCGTGACCACGAGATCCGCAGGACCCTCGATCGAGGGCGTGTAGTCGAAGGTGAGGTCCTTCTGGGAGTAGGCACCGATCTGCACCGTCCCCTTGGCGATCACCTTGCCCTTGGCCGATCGCTTGTGGACCTCGACCAACACGGTAGAGCTCTGCCCGCCATTGTTGAAGATCGGAACCGTCATCGGGTTCGTGTTCGTGGCCGAGATCGCCCCAACCGGGGTCACGAAGCCGGGAGAAACGTCTCGCTCTCCGTTCCCGACGTTGACGATGTCGAGGGTCATCGCGCCGTTCGTGGAGCCGTCCGCGATGTGATCGAGCTCGTCGAACGCCCCGCGCACATTCGTGAATGCCCAACCGGTCGGTTCCTGGGACCAGTTTGACCAGGTGTCGGCCGCGCCGGTGGTCAGGAAGGCGGAGGTCGGCGAGAAGAACTCGACGGTTCCATCGTAGGAAGTGCAGCCGGCGAAGTCCCCGACCCTGGCGATGTACTCGCCCGGCTCGGGCTGCGTGATGTAGATGGTCTCAGGATCCCCGATGAATCCGGAGTCCGTAGAGCCAAGCGTTTGCTCCTCCCCATCGACGACTCTCAGAACCTCGAGGGTACAGTCACCGAGCGGAACGATGGTCACCTCCATCTGGTAGTTGGCGGGGTTGTCCTCGACCGTGAAGTTGAAGTCACTCGTCTGGGCCGGAGGAACGGCTCCGCTGAATTCGATCGTCGCCTGCGGGTCGCCATCGACATCGGGCAGCCCAGGGGGAAGCTTCCGGGTTCCCGAAGTGATGCCGGTCGCAGCCCCCCACATGACATCGGTTGGCTCTCCGCGGGTGAGATTGAGCTGGAGTTCCTGGGTGTTGTCGTTGTAGTCCCACTCCATCGGGTCCATCTGCGGCCGGTTGGGGTCGCTCCCTGCATTGTTCGATCCGTAGTAGACGTTGGAACGAGCGACGTAGTCGAAGTGCCACACCATCAACCCCGAGGCGAGTGCCTGCCGGTCGAAGTACGGGCCGCGAGACATCTCCTCGTGGACAGCGGGACCGTTCGTCGTGCGGCTCCAGTTCTCGACGAAATACCCCTCGACGACATAACCGTTGTCACCATCGAGGGCGAGGCCGTAGACGTCCTCTTCGGTCCATTCGTGTTCGTACTGGTCCGTCTCACCGACCTTGGCCCACTGCGTCGGCACGAGGATGATGTTCGGGTTGGGCTGATCGGCGGCGTAGTTCGCCGAAGGCATGAGTTCGCGCGGCTTGAGCGTGAGGTTCTTCACGTCACCGTGGACGATCGTCGGCGTGATCCAACCCTGGAAGATCTTGCTGGCAGGGTTGAAGCCCGTCGGGTTGGAACCCGGCGGGTTCCCGAACCAGGAACCTCCCGCCATGATGTCCCAGTCGCCCGTTCCCGCCGAGATGTAGCCGGGGTTGTAGTAGTCGGGCTCGCCCAGCGCGTGCGCCATCTCGTGTGTAGCGACACCGATCTCGAGGTCGATCTCGGGCATCGTGAAGACCCGCTTGACGAGGGCCCCGTCGTTGGTGGGGATGCCGGCCGGGGTACCAAGCGAGCCGTCGATCGCGTGCGACCACGTGTGGCAAGGATCGCCGGTCGCGGCCATGTCGGGGCCGGAGTGGATCAGACCGGTGAAGTCGACGTCCCCGTCGGCGTTGTTGTCGTAAAGGGAGAAGTCGACCTCGGGGTCCGCCTGAGGAACGGCCTCAGCGGCCATCCCGAGCGCGCCCCCGCCTCCGACCCCGAGAACGGAGTCGATCGGGTCGAGATCGTCGAACTCGCTTTCGGGAGCTTCGATGCCACCGTAGTAGCACCGGTCCTCCGCCGAACGAGCGGACGTGTAAGGACCGAAGACATCGACCTGCACGAGGAACTGGCCGTAGGAGTTCTCGAAGTAGAACTCGGTGAGGGTCCCGCGGGGGTTACCCCCGAAGCCGTCGAGGAGCTTCCTGAAGAACTCCGCGTCGTTGCCTTCCTGGAACTGGGGAGAGGTCTGGCCGGCCTCCTCGTCCCACCAGGTCGCCAGCATCAAGACCGGGAAGCGGAAGACGACCGGTTCGCCCGGCGCCGCGGCGGCCTGCTGTTCCTGTGCCTTGGCGGCGGCGATCCGAAGCTGCTCGAACATCTGGGTGCGGATGTCCCTCCCCGTGGAACGGGTCCAGATGTTCTCGGTCCGTCCGACCGCGGGCTTGATGCCCTCTGGGCGCGCATCGATGCCGACGCGTGCGTCGGAACCGGTGAGGCGACCCTTGTCGTCCCGACCGGTGGCGTAGACCCACCAGCCGTCGGGGCGCTTCCGAACCGTGTAGCCCAGGTGCTCGAGGCTCCCGCCGATCTCAGCGTTGGTGAGGCTTGCCTTGAAGGTGGAACCGTCGGGCTGCTTCACGACGATGTCGGCCGGCGAGGCGGGATAGAGGTCTCCCCACACCATCGGCTTATCGGCCTTCTTCTGGGCGGCCACCTGCTTCTTTCCGGCCGAGGCGGCCGGCGACAGCAGGGTTGCTACGAGAAGTACGGCGAGGATGGGCCTGAGTACGGACCTGGTTCGCATCTGTTCCCCCTTGAACGAATGTGGGCGGTTCCGTGCGGTGAGTTCTCCGCCGGGAACCGATTCCCTCCGGCGAAGGGGATTTTCCGCTTCTCACACCAAAAGCAGGGGTTGGGTCACTTGGTGGCGAATACTCCCATGTCCGGGAATCCGATCCAGGAGGAACCATGCTCAAGCGCTTCCGCTCCATCCTTCCCATCGTGGCCATCCTGGCCGTGGTGGCGATGCCTACCCAGGCTCAGGCGGTTCCCCCGTGGGCCCCGGCGGCCACGGCAGCCATCCACCCCGGGGTTATGACCTTCACCGCGGGCGCCCAGTGCACCTCGAACTTCGTCTTCTACAACGGATCGAACGACGTCTTCATCGGCCAGGCTGCTCATTGCGCCGGCACCGGTGGAGCGACAGAGACCGACGGTTGCGACGCGGGAAGCCTTCCCCTCGGGACCCCGGTCGAGGTCGACGGAGCCTCGCAGCCCGGCACCTTGGTGTACTCCTCGTGGTTGACCATGCAGGCCAACGGTGAGACCGATGCCAATACGTGCCAGTACAATGACTTCGCTCTCGTGCGCTTAGCTGCCGGCGACTACAACAAGGTCAATCCCTCGATCCCCGCCTGGGGTGGACCGGTGTCGGTCGGCGCCACCACGGCTCTCGGCGACCAGGTGTACTCCTACGGCAACTCGAGCCTGAGGCTCGGCCTCAGCCAGCTCAGCCCCAAGACCGGATACAGCCTCGGTGCCGCGGCGGGTGGCTGGACCCACGATGTCTACACCGTCACTCCGGGGATCCCGGGTGACTCCGGCTCGGCGTTCCTGTCGTCCACCGGTGCGGCCCTCGGGACGCTCAGCACGGTTGCGATCCTTCCGTTCCCGGCATCCAACGGCGTGGGAGACCTCGGGCGGGAGCTGTCCTACATGCTCAGCCATGGCGGACCCAGCGTGCAGCTGGCGCTCGGCACCGAGCCGTTCGTCGGTGGACTCGGCGGGCTGCTTCCCTAACCGAGAAAACCCAGCGTCACGACGAGCCCGGGGTCTCACCCCCGGGCTCGTTGCATATCCGGAGGACCTCATCGAGGGTCGTGAGCAGGAGGTCGACGTGTTCCTCGGTGATCACGAGGGGCGGACGGATCTTGAGGACGTTGTCATCGGGCCCGGTGGTCCCGATCAGGATCCCCCGCTCGCGCATCCCGTTCATCACGCGACCGGCGAGAGCGGCATCGGATGGGCGGCCAGTGTCATCCGAGGTGAAGGCGACCCCGATCAGCAGCCCCAGCCCCCGAACCTCGCCGATCGAGGAGTGTCGCTCGGCGAGCACTCGGAGCCCGTCGATCAGTGCGTTGCCGGTACCCATCACGCGCTCCTGGATGCCCTCGCTCTCGATCACATCCAGCACCGCTAGTCCGGCGGCGCAGGCGACCGGGTTGCCTCCGAAGGTGCTGAAGAAGTCCATCGTCTGGGCGAAGCGGTCGACGATCGCGCTCGTGGTCAGCACCGCGGCCACGGGGTGGCCGTTACCCATCGGCTTGCCGAGCGTGACGATGTCCGGGGTCACTCCGAAGCGCTCGAAACCCCAGAGGTGAGCCCCGAGGCGTCCGAATCCCGTCTGTACCTCGTCGGCAACGAACAGCCCGCCGGTGGCGTGGATCCGATCGACCACGTCCCTCCCGTACTCGGCCGGCGGCACGAGGATCCCGTCACTCGTGAAGCCCGAGTCGAGGAACAGCGCCGCCGGCTCGAGTCCGCCGGCGCGGAGATGCTCCACGGCATCGTCCAGGTGAGCCGCGTAGGCTGCAGCCCAGTTCGGATCCTCGCGGCGGTGGACCCCGGCGTGACCATCGGGGGCCGGGATCGTCGCGACCGTATCGGGCGTGTAGCCGCGGGCCCAGTGTTCGGGCGACAGATCCGACACCGCGGTAGTGATCCCGTGATACGCGTACTCGGTCACGATCCCACCTGCACGTCCGGTCACCGCTCGCGCCAGTTGCCACGCGAGATCGTTGGCCTCGCTTCCGGAATTGACGAACATGCAGACATCCAGTCCGTCCGGAAGCGTCCCGCACAAACGTTCCGCCAGCTCGATCGAGTTCTCATGCAGGTACCGGAGGTTCGTGTTCAGCGCGCGCGACTGCCTCGCTATCGCATCGGATACGAGAGGGTGGCAGTGGCCGACGACAGGGACGTTGTTGTAGGCGTCGAGGTATCTCACACCATCGGTGTCGTACAGCCACGGTCCGTCGCCTCGGACTAGGTGGAGAGGCCGCTGGTAAGACAGCGGTGACATCGCCGAGCCGAGCACCCGACGGCGCTCCCGCAACTCCTCCGTAGAAACGGCGGTCGGGGCCGCGCTCGAGCCGGCACCGAGGCGATCCTCGAGGTCCGCATACCCTCCCCCGTCGAGCCAGGCGAGCAGCGAGTGTGCCTCGGCGACCGAGCCCATGATGTACTCGCGGTTCTCGGGGAAAGATCTCACTCTCCAGGCCGCGATCGCGATAAGAGCGACGAGCCGCGCCGCGAGGAGGTCCGGGAGGAGGCTCAGCTCGAGTTCCTCGACCGGGGTGATCGAGGCATAGCCGGCGACGACCGCCTCACCGGCCTCACCAGGGTCGTCTCGCCCGAACATGACCGAGGACATCGCCGTCGACAGATCACACACCAACGCGGTGTGGGTCAGGTCCCCGAAATCGAGGATGCCGCTGACCCGTCGATCGGGCCCCATCAAGGTGTTATCGAGCGAGAAGTCGTTGTGGATAGTCTGGGCTCGCAACGAGCCCACCACCGGCAGGACCCGTGCATCGAAACGGTCCAGCGCGGCACCTGTGAGCGCCGCTTGGGCGTCGTCGGTGATGTGTTCGAGCAGAGGCCGGAGGTCGCTCGCATGCCTCTCGTCCCACAACAGCTTCCGCCCGGCCGCGGGATGGAAGAAGCCGCGCAGCGACCGACCGAGCCGCGCCAGCGTTGCCCCGAACGCCGCGATCGCCTCGAGGTCGAGGTCGGGAGCGGCGGCCGGGGTCCCCTCGAGGAACGTGAACATCCTGATCAGATGTCCTGTCCCGCTCGGCGTATCGACGCTGGCCCAATACGTTCCGTTAGTCGTTGTCACCGGTTCCATTACCGGCAGGCCGGGGTCGGTCCGCAGGATGTGGAGCAGAGCATCGGTCTCGTAGGTCACGCCGGACTCGTCCTCGGCGGCGTTGGACAGCTTCAGGAGGTAGCGATCACCGGAACCGTCCTCGACCATGAAGTTCTGATCGCGCTCGCTCCCCAGAGGACTCAAGGTCCCCGCGATGCCGAAGACCCGGCTCGCCAGATCGGCAGCGGTCTCCGGCTGGAGCGTGGGGGGCGCGGACGTGAGAACGGAAGGGATATCGGGCATCGGCACATCTTCCTCTATGGACGACGTGCCGGGCGGAGGCCGTCAACCCAGGTAGATCTCCGGTGCCGGGACCTTGAGCTCGTCGTGCTCGGGATCCATGAATCTCGGAAGCAGCGGTGACGAGCACGCCGGACAGAACAGTTCCTGAGCGGCAGCCGGGCTGACATCCTTGCCGCAAGTGGCACAGAAGACCTGGGTGGTGGCGTTCAACCATTCCTCCTCACAGAATGTCTGAATGATGAGGGGCACCCTTGTGAACCCGGTACAGGAATGATGTCACCGCATCCCGCGGAGTGAAAGCAGAGCGAGCCGTTGGGTTAGTTCGTTATCCGTCCGATGCGGAGGTTGACGCCGAGCACCACGAGGGGCCACAGGAATACGGCGAGGATCGCCGAGATGATGCTTTCGAGGTCGTTGAGGTTGTTGAAGTAGTTGTGATCGTTGGCCACAAGCAAGCCGATCACGACATAGAGGATGAAGAGCCCGGATCTAAGCATCGAAGAACTCCTTCTGTAGACGTCCCATCGGGTTGTGCCCGTTCTAGATACCCGCATACCCGCCTAGCAATCCAACCAGGCTCAGGCGGGGGTGGCCGTCTCTTCTGGGACCAGGACCGGTTGGGTCCGGCTTCCCGCCAGGCCGAGGGCCGTGATGCTGAGGCCGAGGACCACGAATCCGATCCACTGCGATCCCACGAGGGGGTCGTCGAACAGGATGAGGCCGAGGACGACGGCACTTAACGGGAAGGCGAGCTCGGCGAGCGTGGCGGTCGACGCCGGCGTCTGCGTGAGCCCCCGGTAGTAGAGCGAGACCGCGATCAGGCCCGGGACCAGGGCGAGGGCGAGGAGGATCGGAGTATCGCTGAGCCTGGCCTCGACGAGACGGCCTTCCGGTCCGAAGGCGCCGAGCATGATCGCCGCCATCGGAAATCCCACCACGAAGCGGAGCGCGGTCTGGGTCATGAACGGGATCGTGTTCAGGAGCCCGCGGCCGAGCACCGTCCCGAGGCCCCAGAGGGTGGCTGCGCCGATCGACAGCAACGCCGGCGTGAAGGACGCGAGCGTGACCTCGGAGGGGGCCGGGGTCGACAGGAGATACGCCCCGACGATCGCCGGTATCGCGTACAACCAGAAGTTCGGCTTGAGACGTTCGCCGAGCATGATCCTCGCTCCCACGATGACCACCAGCGGTTGAACCTTCTGAAGCAACACCACTGTGGTCGGCTCCCCATATGAGAACGCCTCGGTGAACAGCACCGTAGCCACGACCGACGCACCGGCCCCCACGAGCGCGACCGAGATCCAGTCTCGGCGCGTCAACCGTCGTAGGTCGCTCCTCAGCAGGATCGGGAGACAGATCAAGGCCAGGATCAGGTGCTCCCAGAAGACGACCTCGGCCGCAGTGAGCGCTTCCGCCAGCTCCGGCCGGAAGATCAGATCGGTAGCCCACAGCGATGAGCCGAAGGCGACCAGGAGCGTGCCCTTGCGGACCGCGTTCGGTGAGCTCATCCGTCGCTCGGGAGCCGGGAGTACACCGCGGTATCGCCACGGCGCCCCTCTTTGAAATGTAGCGAGCGCAGGGTGCCCTCGAAGGTGAACCCGCTCCGCTTCGCAACCCCGGCAGACCCGGTGTTCTCGCTCGACATGCGCAGCTCGACGCGCTCGAGGCCGAGGTCGCCGAGCGACCAATCGGTGATGAGCTTGAGAGCCGCCGACGCGACTCCCCTGCCGCGTGCCTCCGGCGCAACGATGTATCCGATCTCGCCCTGGCGCGCGTCGCTCTCGATCGAGATGACGGCCATGAACCCGAGGAACTCACCATCGGTGCTCTGGATACTGAAACCGGCCCTCGTTCCCTCCGCCCAACCGTCGATGTACCGCTGGATCCACGCCGTCGCATCGTCGCGCGTGAAGGGAGCCGACACGTAGGTGAAGCGGAGGACGTCGGGGTCGGCCCCGAGCGCGTGCATCTCGTCGAGGACGTCAAGATCTAGCGGCATTAGCCGGATGTCATCGCCCTCGAGGATCGGTGCGTCCATCCCGCGATGGTAAGAGATGCCGGGCGAACGGCTGTCTATGCCGGTCGGTCACACGGCTATCCCCAGTACGGATCCAACGGCCTAGGGTACGGAGGAGCCGGCGCGGCCGTGGGTCATTATGCCTCGATCGAGGGCACGCCTGAGACGATCCGTTCAGGGTGACGGCGTCTGACACGTCGCGCTCTTTCGCTCGGCGGCTTTTCCCGCCGCACGAGCGCCGAGGCGCCAGGTAGTCAACCGCGAGACCGAAGGGTCAGCACGGACCCTTCAAGGGATGGTGGACCACGACCCGACCGGGGCTGAAGTGAGCTCCGAGGCCTAAGAATCCTCTCCGACAAGCAAACCCATCAGCCCGATCCATACGAGACGCATGGCCCGCTGCACCCGCATGACTCAGCCCGGTTCTCCTCTGGTTACAGACCCGATAACTTCTTCTAAGGCACGATCTTCGGTCTGATCGCTGGGAGGCGAACCTTATGCTCTAGGGCAAGCGGCCAAATAGGTCTCTGATCCAACCATCGATCTTCGGTGATGGATCGGCAAGGAGAGGAGTTCGGCTTTTGTTGGACAGCGTGAGACTCACGGCCTTTTCGCACGGAGGCGGCTGCGCCTGCAAGCTGGGCATAGCTGAACTGGCGGAGATCTTGCGATACCTCCCCACAACGAATCACGACAACCGGGTTCTTGTGGGACTGGATGCCCCCGATGATGCCGGTGTGTTCCAGGTTACGAAGGATGTCGCGCTCGTGCAGACCGTCGACTTCTTCACGCCGATCGTGGATGACCCCTACTCGTGGGGACGTATCGCCGCAGTCAACGCTTTATCTGACGTTTACGCGATGGGCGGCACCCCAATCACTGCTCTCAATCTGGTGGCATGGCCTCGCGATCTAGAATTCACCCTTCTTGGTAGGGTCATCGAGGGGGGTCAGGACGCGTGCATTGAAGCAGGGGTTCCCGTGATTGGGGGACATTCCGTCGACGACCCGGAACCGAAGTTTGGCCTAGCTGTAACCGGCACGGTCCACCCCAAGGAGTACCTCACCAAGACTTCTGGTTTCGCTGGAAACGATCTTGTGCTCACGAAGCCGCTAGGGATGGGCATCATCACGCATAGCATCAAACACGGATCACCCCCTGCAGAACTCGTCGAGCAAGCGATAGCCGTCATGGGGACTCTCAATCAGTCTGCGGCCGAGGCGATGAAGGAAACCGGTGTGGAGGCTGCAACAGATGTAACCGGGTTCGGTCTTCTCGGCCACCTCGTGCAGATGTTGGATGGACGTCTGGACGCAGAGGTGCACTTCAAAGGCGTTCCTGTGCTGGCCGGGGCTTTGGATCTGGCCGACCATGGCGTGATGCCTGGAGGCAGTGTCAGAAACCGTGAGGCGACAGCGCCAGTGGTTGATGAAGGTGGAACCGCGCAGCATGAGATGGCGGTGCTCTACGACGCGCAGACCTCTGGGGGCCTCCTTATGGCAGTCGACCAAACCAAAACCAGCAGCCTGATGGCTGCGCTCACGAAGCGGGGAATCGACGGTGCCGTGATCGGGCGCCTGTTAAAGGGCCAAGGACGTATCAGGGTGATCCCTGAATGAGCGGAAGCGGACGGGAATCGAACCCGCCCACCGGGGATCGCCCGGCGCACCGGTTTTGAAGACCGGGAGGGACACCAGTCCCCTTTCGCCTCCCTTGGATCGGAGACCTTCTTTCATGCACAAGGTCCCTCACTCGCCCAGAAAGAGCAACTCTCCTCACTTCTGGAACTTCTTTACCCTAACTTCCGGCGCTGACGAGGCGGAGCGCCGCCGTCCGAGGTCGCCACGGTTAGATCGCATGATGCTCATGCGCCTCTGGGGGATCGAGGAACTACCGTGGCGACCTCGGAGCAGAACCCTGGGGGAGAACGACTTGGGGTCGGGTCCCGGGCGACGCACCACCAACCTTGAGATAAGGAGACATACTTGCGTACATATAGTGTATATAAAACGCAACCGAAACAAAAGTCAAACGAATGATTCTTGGGCAGGTCACCACGACGGGGTCCCGTCAGCGGCAAGGTCACGGGTACAGCATTTTGTCTTGACCCCCTGTCCGAGGTAGATCGCCGCCGGGAAGGACCTCGTTTCCCTCCTCGAGCAACCGGTTGCGCTGCATCGACTGCCCGTCTGCGTGAGGCCATCCTCACAGATCAGGAGTCAACCAAACCTGGGCAGTCCCATGCGAACGCGCGACAAGTGTCGGAGCTTGCGGACTAGCGTGGCCAGGACCTGAATTGTTGGCCACTATGACATTTTAAAACAGACGGCGCTCTGAGTCCCGAGGTAGACCCACGAAGTCACGTGTCTCGTCCGGCGTTGCTGGATCGAGCTGCAGCTCCTTGGCCAATCTCACTGCTCGTTCCACAAGTTGAGCGTTGCTCACAGCAAGCTCCTTCGCTGCGTAGTGGACGTTGTCCTCCAACCCAACTCGTACATGTAGGCCCATGGCCATCCCGATCGTTGTGATCGGGAGCTGCGTGTTTCCCATGCTCGAAACGCTCACGACGGAGTTCTCGGGCAATCGCTTAACCATGTCGAAGACATTCAGAGGCGTGCCGCTCAACCCGCCCAGTGTGGGTGTGTTCAGAACCAGGTTGAACAAGTACGGAGGATCTACCAACCCACTGTCGATCAGTCTTATGGACTCTTCGATCATCGCGATGTTGTAGCACTCGAGCTCGGGTTTAATCCCCTTCTCTCGCATCGTCTTAACGAACCACGTGATCTCCGACCGATGATTCGAGAAGAAGAACTCCTCTCCTCGGAGTATGAAATCAAGCAACCCCATATTGAGCGTGCAAATCTCGGGAACCAATTCGGTCGATCTAATGCGTTCCTCTATAGAAAGACCAAGTCCGCCACCTGTTGTGAGGTTGATAATGGCATCCGTCTCCGCGAGTAAGCCTTTATATATGCGTGAGAAGATCGCAGGATCGGTGGTCGGCTCGCCTTTAGGATCCCGTGCATGACAGTGAAGAACCGCCGCCCCGGCCCTCCACGCCGCAATTCCTTGTTCGATGATCTCATCAGGTTGCTCCGGAAGATTCGGATTGGCGTCTTTCCCGTGAACTCCGCCAGTGAGCGCACATGTAATGATCACCTTGGGACGCGTCACCTCGCCTCACCGTCTTCTCTCCAAATCTTCAGGGTGCTGACTCTCAACTCGCCGACGCCTCGTAAGCAGAGGTATCGACTCGATCCCCGTATGGATGAACCTCCCCTGGGGCATATCCAACGGAGCGATCGCCGCCCACCTTGGCTAGCTCCGATCGCTTGGTCTTGGATGCTGCCTCATCGATCACATAGTCGAGACTGTCCTCGTCCAAGACATCGATCACAACGCCGTACACATCCCGGGCTTTCTCCAACGAGATGAAGTCATCGAGAACGTCTTCGAGGACAAGAGCCTGGTCGCGCTCCCACGGGTTTCCGATTCCCCCGCCGCCGTTTGAGCCGAACGTGATGTGATCGCCGGATCCGAGCTTGATACCGCTCGCGTACATGCCAAGATCCTGTTCGTCATCCTTCCCGGCATTGAGGATCAACGTGCTGGGACCGCCGTTCGTGCCTCCATCAAGGGAGTAAGGACCGTGCTCACTCCTGTCCCCGTGGACGGTCAGGAGAGAGTCGCCGAGAACCTCCCAGTTCCTGAAGACCCCACAGCCCCCGCGGTACTTCCCGTCACCGGCGGTGTCCTTCCTCACTTCGCAAGCCGTGTAGCGCCACGGGTAGAAGCGTTCGTGGATCTCGACCGGCTGGTTGCCGGCTCCCGAGATAAAGAGGTACATGAGTCCCGTGGGCCCGTCGGCGCCGACGAGAGCTCCCTGACCGCCTTCGACCCACGTATAGGAGACGTAGTCGACACCGGTTTCGGGGTGCTTCCCGCCCAGGCAGATGTTCTGCAGGTTGACCGTACCCGCGTAGACGCGATTGAGGTCACTGGCTTGAAAAGCCTGCGCCCAGCATGCCATAACGCATGCATCGATCTTCTCGTAAGCGCCCGCGCAGTACCCGGCGGTAGGAATAGGTCGGACGACGTGAGTAGCCGTCCCGGGTGTCGTCTTCAGCTCGATCGACCGGACGATGCCGTGGTTGAGCGGAGCGAGGTGAGCAAAGATGTGTAGCGTCCCGTCGTAAGAGGCCGACTGCATCCCGGGGTAAGGAACTCCAGCCGGACCAACAATCTTGTCTGTCTCGGTGAAGTCATAAGTAACGTTGTCCTCGTCGATCGTCATCTTCAGAACGACCCGAACCGCTGGGTGTCCCTCTTGGCCCTCGTCGTGGTCGATGTAGTCCTCGAACTCATAGGTGCCGTCCGGGAGGAGGGCAACCTCCTGCCGGAACAGGCGTTCGGAGTAATCCATGGTTTCTTCGAAAGTATCCAGAATGGTCTCTTCTCCGAACTTGTCCATGTACTCGTTCAGTCGCTTCTCGACCAACTTGCACGCTTGCAACTGAGCGAGCAAGTCACCAATCCTGTCCCATGGCGTTCGAAGGTTCAGCTCGAGCAGCTTCCAGATGGGCTGAACCAGCTCATCGTTCTCAAAGATCTTCAGGGGAGGGATATGCAGCCCCTCCGAGTAGCACTCCGTCGCCTCTGGGTAGAAAGTGCCCGGCATCACGCCGCCACAATCCGCCCAGTGACACAGGGCGACAGCAAAGGCCATCAGTTCGTCTCCACGAAACACCGGGCGGACGATGCGGACGTCCAGCGTGTGGGTGCCAAGCCTGTGTGGATCGTTGCAGATGATGGCATCAGCGGGAGACAGGTTGGGGAAGTCTTCTATCACCGCGAGCACTGTGGCCTCGAAAGAGCCAAAGTGCGGTGTCTGGTCGCGGTGGCCGTTCCCCACCATTCGTCCATCCGCCGTCAAGAGGGCTACCGAGAAGTCCTGTCCCTCTGTGATCGTCGGGTGATAGGCCACTCGACGGAGAAGAGCGCTTCCTTCCGTGCACATCGCTCGGAACCCGCTGCGCAGCACCTCAAAGGTAACGGGATCTACGCGCCGCGGGGATTCGATCTTGGTCATGACTGACCTCCTGACGGAACTCGAACCAGTAGGTTCTCGTACGGATCCACCGTCGCAGAGGCCCCCGGTGGGATGAGGCATGTGCTATCGAACTGCTCGATCACAGCTGGGCCCTGGAGTTCGGTTCCTGAACCGAGTCGTTCTCGGTCGTAAACATCCGTCGCTACCCAGTCGCCGGCCGACGCGAACCAAACCTGCCGCTTGCGCGGCACCGCGTTAGCTCCTTCAAGTGGTCGCTCTCGAAGTTGCGGTTTCTCAATAGGACCCTCTGCGGTCAGGCGGACATGCCCGATCTCGACCTCAACCTTGTCCGGCGGCATTGAGTATCCGAACTCCCGCTCGTGCGTCTCGTTGTACAGGCGGATCAGGTCGTGCACGTCTTCGTCAGTGAGCTCGCCCTCGGGCCCCGGGAGGGTTAGATATGAACTCTGTGGGAAATACTTCAGATCGAAGAGTCTTTGGAGACTCACATCAGACTTGTCGATCCCTTCCCTAGCCAGAAGGGTGAGTGCCTCGTTCTCCAGGTCTGCCAAGACCTCGTTAATCTGAGCGGCACTGATCTGACTCTCGCGCATGAAGAGTGGCCGGATCAGGTCATGCTTCAGATCCACGTGCAGCATTCCGAACGCCGAAGCAAGTCCGGGGAATCGGGGGAACACCACAGTAGGGATTCCCAATTCGGAAGCCAGGTCGCCGGCGTGCAGAGCCCCGGCGCCCCCGAACGAAACGAGGGCAAAATCACGGGGGTCGTAACCTTGCTCAACCGACACGAGACGAATCGCGTTGATCATGCTTGCGTTCGCTACCTTCAAGATGGCGTTGGCAGCCACCTCCACACTCCAACCGTACGGATCTGCGATGTGGGTCTTGATGGCAGCGCGGGCCATCTCGGCGTCAAGCTTCAGCTCGCCGCCAAGAAGTCCCGTCTCGCCCAGCCTGCCCAAGACACAGTGGGCATCCGTAGTCGTAGGGAGTTCTCCACCTCGCGAGTAGCAGGCGGGTCCTGGAACCGCTCCGGCGCTGGCCGGGCCACTCTTGAGGATGCCTCCGGGATCGATCCAGGCAATCGATCCCCCACCGGCTCCGATCGTCTGCATGTCGATGCTCGGAAAACTCACAGGGATGTTGTGCTCGATGTGCAATCCCGGCTTGATCAGCGGCTCGCCGTCGGCAACAAGTGCCACATCGCAACTCGTTCCCCCCATGTCCATCGTGATCACGTTCGCCAAGCCCGCAAGCGAACCAACATAGGCTCCGCCCATGACCCCGCCGGCCGGTCCTGAGTAACAGGTGCGCGCAGGGATCTTTCGCGTCATATCCTCACTCATGATCCCACCGCCCGAGTGCACGATTAGAAGATCGGACTGCATCCCTCGCTCGGTAAGGCCGGCGGAGAGTCTGGTGAGATAATTCTCTGTTACCGGAGCGATGTACGCGTTGACAACCGCAGTGCTGGTCCGTTCGAACTCTCTGATCTCTGGAAAAACCTCATAGGAGATCGATATATGGATGTCCGGGCACTCTTCCCGCAAGATGTCGCGCGCAAGTTGCTCGTGATCCGCATTTACGAATGAGTTTAAGAAACAGATCGCCACGGCTTCGATCCCGCGAGCCTTGATCTTTCGAGCTGCCGTCCTCACATCCTCGGCGCGCAATTCAGTCACTACACGGCCGAGGTAATCCATGCGCTCATCTACTTCGAAGATGTTCCGCCGTTGAGCGAGTGAGGGTCCTGGTCGCCATCTGAGATCGTAGACATCAGGCCGGGTGGCACGGGCGCACAGAAGTACGTCACGGAAGCCTGATGTCGTCAGGAGCGCGGTAGGCGCTCCCCGGCGCTCGATGATCGCGTTCGTCCCGATCGTCGAGCCATGAACGAAGAGTTCCACCTCATCAAGAGAGAACGGAAGGCGGTCGAGCCCATCTAGGATCCCCTCGACGAAGGTGGGGGGCGAAGAAGGAACCTTCCCCACAATGATCTCACCCGTGTCGTTCTCTACTGCGACGATGTCCGTAAAGGTGCCACCGATGTCTACGCCTATGAAGTAGCGAGACATAACTTCCCCCTCCCTTCACACGACCCCGCGCTTGTTGGGATCGAACCCGGAGGTGGCTGCCCACCTCCTCTATCTATAGTCTATATAAAATCCCTCTCCGACGACAAGGTCTCTTCTCTAGGGGAGGAGTTCTTTCGGCTCCGGGAGGTTGAACAGCTCCATGGCGTTACGGCCAAGGATCCGCCGCTTGCTGTCCTCATCAAGGAACGGGAGGTCATAGATCACGCCTGGTAGATCGAAGTCCCAGTGCGGATAGTCCGAAGAGAAAACCAACCGATTCCGAGCATCGAGCTGCTCAAAGGTCTTCTCGAGGATGGAGAGATCGTCGGGCCGCTCCATCGGTTGAGTGGAGTAATAGAACTCCCTCATGTATGCGCTCGGCTTCTTGGTGAGCAACGGCGCTTCGGACGTCCGCATCATGTACTCAGAATCCAAGCGCTGCATCAGGAAGGGAACCCACGCTAGTCCGCCCTCCATGAACATCAGCTTCAACTTCGGGAAACGCTCGGGGATCCCGTTGATCACGAGGTTCATGAGATGGATCATGTTGTAGAGAGGGAAGCCGAGCGCATGAGCCGAGATGAATCGGTTGAGTTGCTCGGTTGCCCTTTCGTACCAGTTGTGCGCGCCGTGGAAAGCCAACGGGAGACCCCGTTCCTCCAGGGCCGCGTACACGGGCATGTACGCCTTGTCGTGAACCGGACGGTACCTGACACTGGTCACCATGAACCCGACCACGCCAGGTTTCGAGGAGAAGTCCTCCACCAGCTTCAGAGCAGCTTCGGGGTCGTTAAAGGGCAGATACAGCATGGTCTTGATCGAGGTGTCCTCAGGGAGAACCCTCTCGGTCATCCAGCGCGCGTAACCTCTGGCGATCGCCTTCTCGACCTCAGGCTGAGGATGCAATCCAAGATTGAGCATCGGGGTAGGGAAAACGATGGTGTAGTCGATGCCCATCATCTCCATGGACCGGCGTATCAGCGAAACATCGCGATGACGACCTTCGTCACCCTTCTCGTCCTGACGTAGCCCGTAGCGCTGGATCCTGCCGCCCACATCCTGATTACCTACCTGGCTTGGGATAAGGGTCGTTCCGCGACCGCTCCCCTTGGCGATCGAGGACTCGGATAATTGTCGAACGATCGGATCATCGATGTAACCGGTGAGTTCTGCCCACGAGTCGTTCTCGTAGTGGTGAGCATCGACATCAACGATAGGGAACTCCGAGTAGCCCCGTTCTACCGCCTGGACCCTTGCGTTCGCAAGGATCTTTCGGGTATCGGGCTCGCCCTGGCCCGTTACCGTGCGCACTATGCCGCCTCTCTCGACTTTCAAGTCACACCCTTCCCCATGATTGCCACATGCCGAGCTCGAACACTTCGATGTCAACCTGATCCAACAAGGCAGAGACCGTGGCCACGACCTGTGTTGCGTTGATGTTGGTGTCTGGTGGCAGAGGTTGGATACGGTGGCCCTGTTCGAGCATCGCCACGTACAGCTTCACGCCCACCGCCAGGAGGCGCTGAACCTCTTCCGGATCCAAGGTAGTTGCCGGATCGATCTGCTCGAGTGCAGCCAGGCCGTCCAACTGCGGAAGCTTAGGAGACGACATAGACCTTGCCCTCCTTCACGCGCACCTCGAACGATGGCAGCCGGAGCCTTCGGTCCGCAACGCATTCTCCGCTAGGAAGCTCATACTCCCACCCGTGCCACGGGCACACCAGATGAACGATGTTGTCGTCGAATCGCTCTTCGAGGACTTCTCGACCTCGGCCGAGTACCGCCGTTACTTTAGGCATCAAGGCGCCCTCACCTACGGGCCCACCTTGGTGGAGACAGCGATTCTGGAATGCGAAGTAACGCCCAGAACTCTGAAAAACGCTCACCTCGGTCCCATTGATCGAGACGATCAATCGGTTCCCGCTCTTCAGGTCATCGACGCTGCCAACTAGTTGTTCCTGCATCCCGTCTCCTCACCTCGATCCCTTCCTGTTGAACAACGAATGGTGGATCCCGGACTGAAGAAAAGCCCATCCCCGGTAGTGCTGAGATCCGGGGATGGGCTTCCGTGATCGGTTCGCTACCCCCCGAAGTTGTTGGCTTCCTCGATCACCGCATCCCTATCGAAATCGTTGATCGCCTCTCGGAGGTCTTCGATAACGAGATTGGGGAGGTCAATGGCGCCCGGGTCCGTCACCACAGGGTCCTCCCCCGAGCTATACACGCCGAGGTAGTGCTCCCAACCCTCCGTGGTCGTCGGGCTGAAATTCAGCTCGCCGTTCTCCTCGGGAGGAGTGGAGAACGTGTAGTAGTTCTCGAGAGTCGTTACCGCCAACTCTCTGTCCTCCACGAGTTCCGGGCGATCCTGCCCGATGGCGTCGATGCATGCCTCGATACTCGTCTGGCAGAATAGGATCCCTCTCGCCGTGGCGCGCGCGATCCCAACCAACAGCTCGTCATCTTCGTTGAACGGTTCCCGGGCAAGAAGACCCTCGACGGGCAAACCTGAAGCGAACGTCTCAGGAAGTATCGATCGCGTTTCGTAGCCGGCAGAGTTGATGGCGATGACATGAGACGCCGACCCGGCGAAGCTATCGATCCTCTCCTGCTCCAAAGCTGCTTGGATCGAAGGAGGAGCATCTCCTACTTCGATGATCTCGATGTCCTCTTGCGGATCGATCCCTTCCTCGTTCAAGAGGTATCGAACAAGAGGCACCTCGCCACTTTGGAGAGTAGAGACACCCTGTCTCAGACCCGCAAGATCCGCGATCGCCTGGATCGGACTGTCGACCGGAACGACCCAGTCACGAAACTCACTCGTGAAGTATGTGAAGAACGGATACAGGTTCTCTGTTTGCATGGCTGCGAGCATGGCGTCGGGAACACCCATAGCGATGTCAAAGTTCTCCGCCACAAGCTGCTGCGCCGCGTCCGAGGAACCTTCGGTAGGAGTGATGTTGACATCCAATCCCTCGTCCTCGTAGTAGCCGAGGGAGTCCGCCGCGAAGAAACCATAGAACGCCAACGAACCACCGGAGAGTCCCAGTTCTATGCTCCTAAGCTCTGCTCCACTCCCGCCATCATCATCATCCCCACAAGCAGTCGCCAGCAGCGCCAAAACAGCCAGCACTGCTACCAACCGAACCACGAACCGCTTCTCCAACCGCATGCCTAACGACATTGCGATCCCTCCCTTTCCCCGTAGGGGTCTCTAAGTCCCTACTCCTGGTCCGTCAACCTCGTCTTGCGAGCGTCGTCCCTCCAAAAGACAACGCGTTTGTCGACCCAATCCATGAACCCGAAGATCCCGAGCGAGACGATGGACATCCAGAGGATGTAGCCGTACACCGCGTCCATGCGGAGTTGGAAGGCAGCTATGTCGATCAGGCTCCCAATGCCTTCCGTGGCGGCGGTCAATTCCCCAACGATCGCCCCCAAGATCGCGAAGGTCATGGCCGTCTTGAGGCCACCGAAGATCATCGGCAAGGCGCCCGGCAAGAGAAGCTTTCGGAAGACCTGCCACCTGGATGCTCGTAGCGAGCGCATCAGCAAGAGCGCATCGGAGTCGAAATTCCTCAACCCCACGATCGTGTTGATCAGCGGCGGGAAGAAGCAGATGGCGACCGCCGTCAAGACCTTGGCGGACTGGCCGAATCCGAGCAGTGCAACGAAGACGGGGGCCAACGCGACGCGAGGCATCGATTGGATCAGCACCACGAACGGATAGACGGCTCGAGCGATGAACGTGGACACTCCAACCCCAACCCCGAGGGAGATGCCGATGGCCGACCCGATCAAGAAGCCCAGGAGTCCTTCCTGCAGCGTCACCCACATGTTCTCCCACAGAAAGCTGGTCGTGGCCTGGCGACCCATCGTTTCAAGCACCGTGAGTGGGGATGGAGTAACGATTGCGGGGAGGACCTCTGTGACCGAGATCAGTTCCAAGAGCCCGATCGCGAAGATGAACATGAAGATAGGGGGTATGAACCTGGTGAGCACCCAGATCCTCGCCCGGGTCCGAAACGGGATGCGCGCGACCACCATGAGGTCGTCGCCCACGCCGGTTGGCTGGATCGGTTCGGTTTGAGTGCTCATTCGAGCCCCAACAGCTTCCGCACCTCGAGCGTAAGGTCCTGAAATTCGGAGCTACGGACGAGAGATGCCTCCCGCGGCCGATGGAAAGGAACCTGGATCTCACCAAGGATCCTCCCGGGGTTCGTCCCCATCGCAACGACTCTGTCGGCGAGGAAAACCGCTTCGGGGACGCTGTGGGTCACCAGCACCACGGTTCGCTTCCCCCGCCCGACGATGTCCGCTAGTTCGACGTTGAGAGCTTCACGCGTGAACTCATCGAGCGCTCCGAACGGTTCATCCAGAAGCATGATCCGGGGGTCATTCACCAGGACGCGGCTGAGCGCGACCCGCTGCTGCATCCCACCCGACAACTCTCGCGGGTGATGTTCAACGAACTCGTCGAGACCGACAAGAGAGACGAGCGCCCTTGCCTTGGCAACATCATCCTTGGTGGGCCTGTGATCGATCTCAAGCGGCAACAAGACATTGTCCAACACGGTTCGCCAGGGAAACAGCGTGGGCGCCTGGAACATGAGAGCGACGTCCCGATGGGTCTCATCGACGACATGTCCCTCCACGCTGACCTGCCCCGTGGTGGTCGGGGTAAGTCCTCCGATCATCCGCAACAGGGTGGACTTGCCGCACCCACTGGGGCCAACGAGAGAGACGAACTCCCCCTCCCTGATCCTCAGATCGACCCCTTCGAGGGCCAGGAACTCACGATCGCCCTTGCGGAATCGCTTGGAGACGTTCCTTACCTCGACCACGTCGCCGGCTACGCCCCTTTCGGGTTCCCTTCTCATGTCTGTCCTTTGCGCCGCTCCGGTCGCGCCATCCATCTCCGAAAACCCACCCCCCGGTAAGATGTCTCTGCTCCCCTTCGCTGGAATCTATATTCTATGGCCCTTCCTCCACAAGAGTCCAGCTCAAATTCCTTTCATTCTCATCGAAGATATACGTTATATCCAGAGCAGATGGAGGAGACCAGAGGGGGAGCTTTGAAGGAGTTCGGGGGCATCGGCGCAACCATCCCGCGGCACGAGGATCCGGCTCTGGTCCGCGGGAGGGAGCGATTCGCGGGCGACCTCGCCGAACCTGGGCAGCTCTCGATGGCCGTCCTGCGCTCCTACTCGGCCCATGGCACTCTCGGGAGCATCGACGCGGATGCGGCCCGCGCTCTGCCGGGAGTGGCGGCGGTGCTCACGGCCGCAGATCTCATCACTCAGCTCGGATCGGTCCCACTGATACCACCTCGCCTCTCAGGTGATGACGCGTCCGAGCCATGGCTACAACCGGTCCTGGCCCACGAGAAGGTTCGTTACGTTGGAGAGCCGATCGCCATAGTCGTGGCGCGAGATCGATACACGGCTGAGGATGCTCTTGAGCAGATCTTCGTCGACATCGCGCCACTGTCTCCACTCATCGATCCGGTCGCGGCCCTCGACGCTGATCCGCTGTTCTCATCGGGCAATCTGGTGAGGACGATGGACAGCAGCTACGGCGACACGCACGGAGCATTCGCCTCGGCCGATGTCGTCGTGGAGAAGAAGCTCACGATCAACGCTCACACCGCCATGCCTATGGAAACGAGGGGTCTGGTTGCGATACCGGGCATTGATGGCTCGCTGACCATCTGCGGCGCGACCAAGGTCCCGCATTGGAACCGCTCCACCCTCGCTCGTCTGCTGGGTGTACCTGAGGACAGGATCAGGATGTTGGAAACGGCGGTTGGTGGAGGTTTCGGAGTTCGAGGTGAGTTCTACCCCGAAGACTTTCTTGTGGCGTGGGCCGCTAACACTGTTGGGCAACCGGTAAGTTGGATCGAAGACCGGAGAGAGCACTTCCTCGCCACGAACCACGCGCGCAACCAGATCCACTTCGCCTCTCTGGCGGGGAACAAGGATGGTCTCATCCTTGGACTCCGCTCGGAGTTTTGGGCGAATCTGGGAGCGTACGTCAGAACCAACGGTCTCCGGGTTCCTGAAGTAACCGTCTCGATCCTGCCGGGGCCCTACAACATCCCTAACTACCAGGGCATCGCGCGTTGTGTGGTCACCAACAGGACGCCGGCGGGAACCTACCGGGCCCCGGGGAGAGTCGAGTCCTGCTTCGTTCGCGAGACCCTCATCGAGATGTTCGCCGAGCGGATCGGCGCCGATCCGCTCGAGGTACGGAAACTGAATCTCGTCGGCCCCAGCGAGATGCCGTACCAACGCATCCTCCAGGGCACGGGTAAACCCGCCCTCTTGGAAGAGGCGGACTATCCCGGCATCCTCACCCGAGCTCATGCTGCATTCGACTCACAAGCGGCGACATCCAGAGCGCCGGGACGATCGGCAACCGGAATCGGCGCATTCCTCGAACGCTCTACCCTGGGTCCGTTCGAGTGGGGGGAGATCGGCATGACTCCCGACGGGAAGGTTTCCGTCAGATCGGGAGGATCATCCGTTGGTCAGGGGATCCGGACGGTCCTTGCACAGATCGTGGCCGGCTGCCTCGAGGTGCCCTCCTCCGATGTAACCGTGGAGCTTCTCGATACGGATCTCGTGCCACAGGGCATCGGCAGCTTCGGGAGTAGATCCACGATCGCTGCCGGAAGCGCCGTCCACCTAGCGAGCCTCCGCTTCATCAACGAGGCAAAGAGGATCGCGTCCGAACTTCTGGAGGCCTCCCCCGAAGATCTTGTTTCGAGGAACGGAGGGATCGAGATAACCGGCGTGAGCGACCAGCGGGTCGAGTTCTCGACGATAGCCGGCATCTATCTCGAGGAGGATCCTTCCCGAAGCACGATGAGATTCGACGCGACGTTCGAAACGAGTTCTGTGACCTACGACTTTGGAGCCCACTTTGCGGATGTAGTGGTCGACGATGAGACCGGCGAGGTCACTCTACAGAAGCTTCTCCTAGCGTTCGATGTGGGGCGTGCCGTCAATCCCATGTTGGTCGAAGGTCAGATGCTCGGTGGTGCTGTTCAAGGGATCGGGGGGGCTCTCCTCGAGCAACTGAGGTTCGACGTTGAAGGCAATCCATTGACCACATCGTTCATGGACTACTTGATCCCCACGCTTCACGAGGTTCCCGATATGCAAGCGTTGCTGATCGAAGATCGATCCTCCGGAAGCAACCCCCTCGGCGTACGGGGCGTCGGAGAGGGCGGGATCACAGGCGTGCCGGCTGCTATCGCGAACGCGGTCAACCGGGCCATAGGTCGCGCCGGAGCCATCGACTCGCTCCCGATCACACCCGAGGACGTCTTGAGGGCGCTCTCAGAAGGATCGACCGCGGAGAATCTCAGTTAGCGTCCCTCTCGTCTGGTCACGCTGCCGGGGGGCAACTTCTATAGAATATAGCAACATGCCCTCCCCGCTCCCGTCACCAGCCTCAACGTCACCTCGCCAAGGTGTCGTGCCGGCCGTCGGCAGATCCGTCCCCCGATTAGAGGATCCACCTCTCGTTCGCGGCTCGGCGATGTTCGCGGGAGATATCAGGCCGGAGGGCGCGGTGGTGATGATGGTGGTGCGATCCCCCGTCGCTCACGGTGCGATCACAACGATCGACACGGATGTCGCTCGCTCGATTCCGGGCGTGGTCGCGGTGTGGACCGCGGATGATGTTCGGCGAGATCTTGGGCAAGTCCCTCACATCTCTCCCCGCCTTTCAGAGACACCGAGAGCAGACCACTACCTGCAACCAGTACTCGCGATCGGTCGGGTCCGATACGTAGGGGAGCCGGTAGCTATCGTCCTGGCTACAGACCGCTACACGGCCGAGGACGCTGCCGAGACGGTGTTCGTCGATATCGATCCCCTTGCCCCAGTGGTCGATCCGGTGGAGCCCGATCCTTGCCGGATCTTTCCGATGGGGAACGAAGTTCAGGCTTTCCATGCGAGGTTCGGCAACGCAGAGCGGGCCTTTCAGGAAGCTCCAGTTGTCATCGAATGCCGGCTGAGGATAGGCCGCCACACAGCCATCCCGATGGAGACACGGGGGCTCGTCGTGGACTACGTCTCTGACGATCAGACACTGATCGTTTATGGGTCAACGAAGGTTCCGCATTGGAACCGCCGAGAGCTAGCTCGTCAGCTCCAGATAGATCCTCAGCGCATCATCATGAAAGAAACATCGATCGGTGGCGGCTTCGGAGTGCGGGGTGAGTTCTACCCCGAAGACTTTCTCACCGCGTGGTGTGCCCTGAGGCTTCGCCGTCCCGTGCTCTGGGGCGAGGATCGCAGGGAACACTTCATCGCCACGAACCATTCTCGAGAGCAGAACCACGTCGCCTCGATCGCGGGAGATCTGGAAGGCAATGTGCTCGGATTGCGATCGGAGTTCTGGCTCGATCTGGGGGCCTACGTCCGTACGAACGGACTGAGGGTGCCAGAGAACACCGTTACGTGGATGCCGGGGCCATACGACATAAGGAACTATGAAGGCATCGCCCATTGCGTGATAACTAACAAGACCCCCGCGGCAACCTACCGAGCGCCTGGCGGAGTTGAATGCACTTTCGTGAGAGAGCGGCTCATGGACATGCTCGCAGCACGCGTCGGCATAGATCCACTCGAGTTGCGGCGCAAGAATCTCATCTCCACCGACCAGATGCCCTATGCAAGGCAGACGATCGATGCCGTGCCTGCGATCGTGCTGGATGAGGGTGACTTCCATTCACTCTTTGAGAAGGTGGTTGGGCGGCTCGGCGTCGACGATGTAGAGAGGCGCAGGAGCACAGGCGAACAGGTCGGCTTTGGGATAGCTACCTTCTTTGAGCGCTCCGGAGCAGGGCCTTTCGAAAGAGGTTCCGTGAGCGCCACAGCAGAAGGTGCGATCACGGTTCGCTCGGGTGCTTCCTCGGTGGGTCAAGGGCTACGAACGATGTTGGCGCAGGTCACGGGAGATGTATTCGACGTATCCCCCGAACTGATAACGGTAGCTCTGCTGGACACGACCGAGACCGATGCCGGAGTGGGCAGCTTCGGAAGCAGGTCAACCATGATGGCGGGAGCGGCAGTTCGAGAGGCGGCGATGAAACTGATCGATGAAGCCCGCTCCACGGCGGCCGAGATGCTCGGGGTCGATCCCGACCGGATATCGGTTCGAAACGGCGTCCTTTCTGATGATTCCTCCGGAAGAAGTGTGGATCTGGCCGCCGTGGCACAAGCCTCCGGACCCGGCGGAACGTTGCACGCGGAGGCGGACTTCAAGGTGACCGCACCTATCTACGATTTCGGTGCGCATGGTGCAGTGGTATCTGTCGATCCCGAGACTGGTGTGCCCCGGATCGAGCGAC
The DNA here is from genome assembly GCA_009377815.1 of Actinomycetota bacterium. Classification (GTDB taxonomy): domain Bacteria; phylum Actinomycetota; class CADDZG01; order CADDZG01; family WHSQ01; genus WHTI01. The sequence goes on along the minus strand of WHTI01000013.1, from coordinate 15,211 downwards.
TGGTAGTGGGCTTCGACGTGGGAAAAGCGATCAATCCGAAGCTGGTCGAAGGCCAGTTCATCGGTGCTGCCGTGCAGGGCGTCGGCGGCGCGCTACTCGAGGAGCTTCTGTACGACCCGGACGGAAACCCCTTGGTCACCTCCCTGATGGACTACCTCATGCCGACGGCCTCGGAGGTACCTCCGATCGAAACGATCATCGACGAGTCCCATCCCACGGACCACAATCCGCTGGGCGCTAAGGGAGCGGGCGAGGGTGGGATAACCGGCATACCAGCCGCGATCTCTGGAGCCATCGCTCACGCCATATCCGACCACGAGCGTGTCACCTCATTTCCCATCCATCCCTCGTCGTTGCTCGAGGCTTCACCCCTGCCCCCGATCCGGAAGGAGACCACCCCATGAATGAAACCCCCAAGGAGACGTCGGGGAGGGCGATCTCGATGTCCCTCGACGACGCGGAAGTGGCCGAAGCGATAATGGCAGGCGCCTATCTGAGCGGAGCTCGGAATCTCTGGTTCGTCAGCGGGTCGGAGTTGACCTGCTTTCAAGAGGCCCACGCCAAAGCCACGGCAACCGGAGCCCCCACCCCCGCGCTCGTCACGATGATGCACGAGCATGTAGCTCTGAGCGCAGCGATGGGTGAAACTATGGTCACCGGCCGGCCGGCCATGACGGCAGCACACGCCGATCTGGGATTGCTCCACTACGGAGGCGCACTCCACAATGCCCTCCGAGGGGGCTATCCGGTCCTAATCATGTCCGGCTACCCCGCAACCACCAGAGACCTCCGTCAAGTTCCGGTTTTCTGGAAGCAACAACGTTGGGACCAGGGAAGCATCGTTCGCCAGTACGTGAAGTGGGATCACAAACTTGCCCCGTATGACGATCCCACCCTGATCACCTCTCGGGCCCTGCAGGTCGCCCTCACCGCTCCCAGCGGACCTGCTTATCTCGCTGTTCCTGCCGAAGTTGGCCCTCACGTGATCCCCGGCAATCTTGACGTCGTCTCCGCAGATCATCTCGGGATCCCCCGCCTCGGCGGAGGTAACAAAGATCAAGTCACAGCGATCGCCACGAAGTTGCTTGGAGCGGAAGCCCCTCTGATCGTCACGGATCGGATCGGGAATGACCCGACCGCCGTCGAGTTGCTGGGTCGGATCTGCGAGACGTTCGCTATCGCGGTTAAAGCTTCCCGTCACCGAATGAACATTCCAGATGACCATCCATCTCGCTTCGCATCGTGGGGCCTTCGGGAAGCTGATGTTGTCATGGTGTTGGAAGATCACATCCCTTGGATTCCCGCTCAGGAGGAACCGGGCGCACAAGCGTGGGTCGCAGCCGTCGGCTCAGATCCTGCTGCCTTCGAGATTCCGATCTATGAGTTCCGAGCCAACGAGCGGCTTACTGCCGACCCTCGCGAGTTCTTGCTTCAACTCGAGGAAGAACTCCTGCGGCTTCGCAAGGATCGCGACAGGCACTCCGCAGAACAACGCTGGATGGAGATCCAGATCAACATGCGCGCACATCAGAAAGGGGAAGAGCAGGCCCTGCAACGAGATCTCACATCGACCACGATCACCGAGCGGGCCCTCAGTCAAGCCGTCGGTGAGATCCTGGAGCCAGACGACATCCTCACGTGGGAACTAGCCCGCACGGAAGACTGTCCTCGTACTCAACCCCAGACCCTCTTCGACTCTGGAGGCTCGAGCCTGGGATGGGGAGTAGCCGCTGCGGCAGGTGCGCTTATGGCTGATAGGGCACGCACGGCGATCTGCATGACCGGAGACGGCTCCTACAGCTTTGGGTCGCCAGATTCCCTTTTGTGGACACAGCTCCATCATGATCTGCCCGTGCTTACGGTTGTCTTCAACAACCGCGGCTACAGGACGGGCACGGTCAAGCTCGTCAGGGACTACCCGGAAGGGTACTCAGCCAAGGGGGCTGATCTAACCGGCGGAACATTCGACCCGCCCCCCGACTACTCGGCCGAAGCCTCTGCCCTCGGTGGTTTCGGCAAGAAGGTACTCAGCAGGGCGGAATTGATGCCCGCGTTGATCGAGGCTAGGGATGCTGTGGTTTCAGACCGGAGGCCGGCCGTCCTCGATGTCTGGCTTCCTGCCCATGTGACCGGTGACCACCCGCTTGGAAAGGGGAACGCGGCAGCTACCTCATAGAGCCAGAGAGGCAGCCGTCACGGCATACACCTGCGCTCCCTTGACGAGTTCGTCCACACGGATGTGCTCATTGAAAGCATGCGCCTGCCACGGCTGGCCGGGTCCGACAACCGCGCCTACCTTCATCGACCCCTGGCTATGTAGGGGCCAGAGTTCGCCGCTCGAGTACCATCCGCCCATCTCCAGAGATCGTCCCAAGACCTCCTTTCCGGCTTCCCGCATGACCGAGAAAAGTCCCTCCTCGGGATCGAACACGAGTGGGTCGCGCTCCTCCGTCACCACCATGGACCGGACTTGATCAAAGCTCGGATCAACAGCGGCAGCCGCTTCAGCGATGGATCCCAGAATCTCCTTGCTGGTTCGCGGGGGACCCCATCTCACATCGAACCAGACGCTGCATCTGTCAGCGACGACGTTAACCTGATGACCGCCTTCGATCTTTCCGATAGAGACCGTGTCCGGACCGAGTAGAGGATGCTCCTCAAGGGGGATCGAACGAACCGCCTTCATGATCTCGACGGCCTTGTCGATCGCGTTCACGCCCCTATCCGGGAAGGCACCATGACTAGCGAGCCCTTCCGTTTCGATCACAACCCATATTCTCCCTTTGAAGACGTGTTGGACGATGTGGTCCGTCGCCTCACCAAGGATCACGTGGTCGGCTCGAGCCAGCCCGTGTTTGAAGACATCTCTCAACCCACAGGGTCCAGCGGTCTCGTCGTCCACGTAAGCGACGAGATACAGATCGCCAGACAACTGCACGTGGGACGCCTGGATGGCTTCGACGGCCGCTATCATCCCGGCGAGCATCCCCTTGGAATCTGCCGAGCCTCGTCCCCAGAGGATCCCATCTTCCACCACAGGCCGGAATGGATCTCTATCCCACGCAGCTGGATCGCCCGTTGGCACGACATCCATGTGTGAAGCCAGACAGACGGAGTCGCCCCCGCCCGAGCCTTTGAGGAAGCCGACGATATTCGTTCTGCCCTCATGGCAATCCGTCGTGCTTACCTCAAGTCCCATTCTCCGAAAGATCCCCTCAACCAGTGTCGTTACCTCCTCGTATTCACCCGGTGGATTGATGCTGGGGATCTCGATCAATGATGAGGCGAGTTCGACGACTCTCTGCTCGGAGAGTTCCGACAACAGACCATTCACGTCTAGTTGCCCGCGACCGTTCGGATCAGGCATCGGTCGACTTCACATCTCTTAGAGAGAGCCAGTCTTCAACGGTGGAGACGTCGCCGAAGAAGTTACGTACGTTGCAGATCGTGGCATCGAGTTCAGCCGCAGAAAAGGTAGGGGCGGTCGCGTCCCTCAACAGCGTCACTCGATACCCGATCATGTAGGCGTGTCTCAATGTGCTCTCAACGCAGACATTGGCAGCGAACCCCACGAATGTGAGGTCGGATACCTCCAGACTTCGAAGGACGATCTCGAGGTCCGTCCCGATGAAAGCGCTATACCTATGCTTCGTTATGACTGGCTCGTCGGGGTGAGGTTCTACCTCATAGAAGTCCGATCCCCAGCCACCGGCTGCACACAGCCTCCCGTCATGGATCGCTCCACCGAGTCGTGCCTTCCATGAATAGTCGTCGGTCCATGACCGATGCTCCGTTCTGATGAAGATGACCGGTACGCCGGCCCTGCGAGCCGCTTCGATCGAAGCGATCACCTTGGGCATTCGACGCTGGCATTCCGTCACCGCGTAACCGATCGATGCGCCAACCCCCTTCTCGTGCACGAAATCGTTCTGTACATCGATCACGAGCAGGGCACTTCGTCTGGCGTCACCCATCCTCACGAATCCTGCCCATCCCTCAGGGCCCTCCAGACTCGCTCGGGAGTGAAAGGCAGGTCAACATCGACCATGGTGCATCCATGTCGCCGAAGGATCCCCAACACCGCGTTCGCGACTGCAGCCGGCGTTCCGATACACCCGGCTTCTCCTGCGCCTTTGGCGCCCAGAGGGTTATTGGGACTTGGCGTAACCATGGTCGCCGGTCGGATCGTGGGGATCTCGCTGAGGGTTGGCGCTAAGTAATCCATCATCGAAGCTGCCAGAGGTTGTCCCGCATCATCGTAGACAACCCTCTCCAAGAGCACCGATCCGAGCCCCTGCGCTACCGATCCCACCGTTTGACCTTCAACGAGAAGCGGGTTGACGATGGTGCCACAATCGTCGGCCGCCGTGATGCCTCGGAGTTCCGTCACCCCCGTGTCTCGATCCACAATCACAGAAGCGACGTAGGTCCCATAGGGGTAGGTGAGCTTTGCGGCAAAGACTTCGCCTACCTGGAGGTCGCTTTCCGCAGCTAGCTCGAAGATGCTGACAACGCGCGAGGAGGCCCCCACAACGGAGAATCGACCTTCGGAATATTCAAGATCGGCACGGTGGACCTCCAACGAGGTCGCGGCTCGGTCACACGCGAGATCCAACACCTCTTGTGAGGCGACGAGCAACGCAGATCCTCCGAGTTGCACCGATCGACTAGCAAAGGTGCCGACCCCCTCTAAGACCTCATCCGTGTCACCTTGGATGACATCGACGCGATCCAAACTGACATCGAAAACCGACCCGACGATCTGAGCGAAGGTGGTGGCGTGCCCCTGTCCCGTTGACATTGCACCTGACCGAGCGACGATCCTTCCTTCGGGCGTGACCTCCACGCTTCCAAACTCACTCGAGTTGCTCTGTCCCCCGGCGCGCTCGACAAAACTAGCGATCCCGAAGCCCGACATCTCGTGCCCATGTGGTTCGACCGTCGATTCTCTATAGCCAGAGACATCAAGGGCCAACTTGAGTGCGGTCGGATAGTCGCCGCTGTCATAAACCTCACCGGTTCCGGTCTCGTATGGGAACTCCGAAGGAGCGATGAAGTTCAACGCGCGAACCTCTGCTGGGTCTGCACCGATCTCAGACGCAAGCCGATCGATCATCACCTCAAGTGCAAGGGTCGCTTCGGGCCGGCCGGCGCCCCTATAGGGAGCTGTCGGCACGGCATTAGTCAGGACGGAGCGGAACCGTACCGACAGCCTGGGGATCCGATAGGGCCCAGGCATCATCAGGGCGGTGATAGGGGGTACCAGTGCGCCCGTGTGTGGATACGCTCCGACATCCCCGTCGATATGCACGTCGAGGGCAACGATTCTTCCGCTTCGTTCCGCGGCTAGCCGGATCACCTGGTTCTGGCCACGACCGTGAGCGGAGGCAACGAAGCTCTCTGTTCTGTCTTCCACCCACCGCAGCGGTCGTCCCAGTTGAAGAGACAGGAAGGCGATGGCTACATACTCCGGGTACACCTGGCTCTTCCCTCCGAACGCCCCTCCCACATGAGGAACCCGGACCCGCAACTTCTCCTGGGGCATCTGTAGGGCCAACGCAAGACTCATCCGTAGCCGGTGTGGGGCCTGGTGGGAGCAGAAGACCTCCAATCCATCGGCCCTGGGGATAGCGAGGAAGGAGCGGCCCTCCAGGGCCATGTGCGCGAGACGAGGATGCCGGAATCTCCCCTCGAGGACCACATCGGCCCGCTCGAAAGCATCCTCGATGTCCTCCCCGAATCGACCCTCGAGCATCACGTTCGAGCCATTGTCGAACAGCTGGCCCGCATCGGAAGCAGCAGCTTCAGTTGGATCGTGAGAGGACGGCAAGGGCTCAAGATCCAGATCGATCAGCCCTACCGCATCCTCCGCAACATAGCGGTCTGTTGCTGCAACGATCGCGAGCGGTTCCCCGAAGTACCTCACCTTGTCCCGCGCCAGGGTCGGCCATTCGACCCCTTCCGGGGGAACGTTCGGCGGGGTGGGCGGGGTCGGGGGGAAAGGAGCATCCATGGCCGACCACACCCCCACTACCCCGGGGATGGAGCGAGCGGTCGCGACATCCACCTCTTTGATCAACGCATGTGCGGCCCAACTGCGGGCAAAAGCAACTTCCAGCAGTTCCGGTTCGACGGCATCCCCCGTGTACATCGCAAGCCCTCGGACGATGGCTTCATCCTCGAGTCGAGCAACGGGCAGGCCGATCGTGGTCAAGAATCTCCTCCGTAGACTTATGATAATTTATATCATCCAGGAGGAGGGTTTCTCGAAAGTGACAGTGAGCATCGATCTGAAGATCAACGGACGCGCTTACCCGGTGGCGGTAGAGCCACGAAAGACGCTCGCCGACACCATCCGAGAGGACTGCGGTCTCACAGGGACCAACCTCGGTTGCGAGCATGGTGTTTGTGGTGCATGCACGGTCCTGATGGATGACGAACCCGTTCGATCCTGTCTGATGTTTGCCGTTCAAGCTGCCGATCGGGAGATCAGAACGGTAGAGAGCCTTGCGCCGTCCGAAACCGAACTACACCCCATGCAACAGGCATTCATCGATGAGCACGCCCTGCAGTGTGGGTTCTGCACACCTGGATTCCTGATGCTGGCCACCTCGATCTACGAAAATCGCCCGGGTGTCTCGGAGGAGGAATTGCGTGAATTGCTGTCCTCGAACCTCTGCAGGTGCACGGGCTACCTGAACATCCTTAAGGCAGTGCAGTCAGCCCTCGGCTCCTCATCCACAACACAACACGCCTAGTCGTCCAAGTCACTCCAGGGATTCGACCAGAGCATCAACCGTCAAGCGCAGGTGGTCGGTAAGGGCGGCAACCGCCTTCTTGCGATCCCCCGCGATCGCAGCCTCTGCGATGTTCAAATGCTCGCGGAGGATGTCTGCCTCCGTCCCCCGTACTCCGAGAGATTGGTTGCGATAGCGAGTCGAGTGTTCGAACAGCTGAGTGGTGAGTTTCAAGAGCCACGGTGAACCGCACCGCTCCAACAAGACCGAATGGAACCGCCGATGGGCTTCTTCCCAGGCAACCATCCTGGCTGGGTCTCCATCCACATTGGAAAGCGCTCGTAAGTCCTCCATCGCCTTCTTCACATCTGCGACATATCCCTCGTCGGCCTTCTGAAGCGATCGCTTGAGGGCAGTCATTTCGAGCATGATCCGAATCTCGTACACGTCAAGAAGGTCCGCCTTCGAGCCTTGTGCGACACGGACTCCCCTTTGCGGTACAAACTCAACGAGTCCGCTGCCGGCGAGGCGACTCAGCGCCTCCCTCAATGGCGTGGGGCTCAGTCCCTGATAGCGCTCGACCAGTTCGCCGATCTTGATCCGCTCGCCGGGTTTCAGTCGCCCGGCGAGTATGTCGGCTCTGAGGATCTGTTCGGCCCAATCGGCCCTGGTTGGGGGCCCTCCATGCTCACTGGTTTCCGCCATCATCCCCCCGCTCCCGCCCCGATCACAGCTATGGCTTCGGTCTCGATCAACAATCCGGGAAACATAAACCCTTTCACCTCGACCATCGAGCTTGCCGGGAAGGGTTCGGTAAGGAACTCTGCCCTTACCGGCGCGATCTGTGGATAGTCGCGCGCGTCCAACACGAAATTCGTGATCTTAACGACGTCGGACATTTCGGCTCCCGCCTCGGCCAGGCAAGCTCGAAGGTTCTCCATCGTGCGCCTGGTCTGGGCGGCGACGTCCCCGGGTCCGACGATCCGCCCGTTCTCGTCGGTCGAGATACAACCCGAAACGAACACCATGTCTCCGCCCGAGACACGTACGGCATGGACATAGGGGCCCAACGGAGGTGCGAGGCCCTTGGGATTGAAATTCCTTCGCTCCACTCCCCCCAACGGTCCTCCCCCTTCCTATCGGTGACTTTCCGCGGAAAGCTGCGCTCATACTCCGTAGCATGGTTGTCTAATCTATATAATGCAGTCTAGCATCACAAGTACCCGGCTCTGTGATCCATGCGCGCTTACCTACCTCAGGGGAAACCTGTCTAGCAGAGGACGGTACTCATCCTCCAGATCGACTTCGAGGGACGCGAGGATCCTAACGATGGAGTTGTAGGTCGCGATCGCGAACAGGAGATCTACGAGGCACTCGTTGTCGAGACCCGCGCGAAGGGCGTCGAACGTCTCCTGACATAGCGAAACGCTACTCGTCATCTCGCGCGCAGCGCTCAGCGCGGAGCGGGCAAGCGGCTCAAGGTGACTCTTCCGTCCTTCAGTCTCTTCGGCGATAGCGCGGATGTCTTGCTCGGGCACACCAAGGGAGATCGCTATCTCGACGTGATGAGCGAATTGGTAGTGGTTCCCAACGAAGTATCCAACCTGCAGAATCGCGAGCTCTCGCAGGCGGGGATCCAGGCGACTCCCATGGCGGATGTAGAGGCCCGTCTCCATGTTCTGCCTCGCTGCGCCGGGACTATTCGACAACGCTCGACTGATGTTGTTCTTGCGACGAGATCCGGGGCCCGGAGTCGGAAGATCCACTGAGTCGACCCACGGAACCCTAGCCATAGAGCCTTTGCCCCCAGCGGGTCTCCGCCCGATCCGACGCCGTGCTTCCTCTCAAGCCTGTTCGCTGGCGCGCGACAGAGCGCGCCGCACGAGTACACCTGTTACGTGCTTCCTGTACTCGGCTGACGCGTGGATGTCTTCAGGTGGCGTTAATTCACGGATCGCTGCTTCAGCCGCTTCCTTGAAAGCCTCCTCCGTAAGGGGAGCGCCAACCAAGAGAGCCTCCGCGTCCAGTGCCCTCACTGGCACCCCGGCTACGCCTCCGAGACCGATCCGTGCCCACCGACACACACCCTCCTCGATGTGAAGCCCCGCGATGACGAGGACGATCGCGAAGTCTCCAGCCCGACGAGCGATCTCTTCAACAACAACACGTGCACCGACGGGTGGCGAACCCAGTTCGACCTCACAAAGCATCTCCTCGGGTTCCATGTTCACCTGAAAAGGACCTTTGAAGAAGCTCCGAGCGGGGACGGTCCTCGAGCCATCCGGACCCCGGACCTGGATGTCGGCATCCAAAGCTACGCAGAGGGTGGGAAGTTCCGCCGATGGGTCGGAATGCACCACACTTCCGCCGAAGGTCCCGCGAGTTCTGATCGGGTAGTGGCCGATGAAGTGCGCCAGGGGCGACAAGAAACTCCACCGCCCATCACGATTCATAGGCTGTTCCAACGATGCGTGCCTGGTAAGCGCCCCGATCCGCAAACCTTGGGTCGTCGGAGTGATGTAGTCGAGGTCCCTGATCCCGTTGATATCTATCAGGGCGGAGGGACGCGCCAAACGGAAGTTCATCATCGGTACCAGGCTCTGCCCACCGGCGAGGATCTTCGCGTCCTCGCCAAATGCAGACAGGCACTCGACCGCCTCCTCCGATGAGGTGACCCTTTGATACTCGAACGCGGCGGGCTTCATCCTGCCGGTATCTCCCCGACGACGGCAGGGCCTCGCCGGTGAAATCGGACCAGCGAATCTATAAAATGCACGAGCATGAGTTTAGGATGCCTTCGAACAGAGTGTCAACGAGGGGGCTGTGTGGGGATGTCAAACGACATAGGTCCGATGCGAAGCATCATCTCCGCGCTGAACGTAAGGCGCTCAGCCTAGTGTCCGACGCGGTAGCTGCTCAGCTATTCGCGCTCTCGGCCGCGACTTGTTTCGCTGCCAGCCAGGTGACCGTTAAACGTGGGATCAAGGAGACGAGCATCGTCTCCAGCGTTCTGATCAGCCTGACCGTCGCCTTGGGTGTGATCTCGATCTCAGTGGTGTTCAGCCCCCCCGACGAGATACGGCTCGATGGAGTGGTGCTTTTTGCGCTGGGTGGTCTCGCTGCCCCGGGCATCTCGAGATGGGCAGCCACCACCGGGATCCACCGCCTTGGACCTTCGATCGCGGTTCCTATCACTCAAGGCGCCCGACCCCTACTCGCCTTCCTCGGTGCGATGGCGATCTTCGGGGAAGCTCCTTCGCTGCAGCGTGGTCTCGGCCTTCTGGTCATCGTCGCTGGTGGCTGGGAGCTATCCCGCTCAAGGGAGGACGCACGTTCCCTTAGTCTTGGTTCACTTGAGGGACCCGTCGAAGAGGCCGCGCCCAGCGCGCGGTTCTTTCGCCCGGGACTGTTCTTCCCACTTCTGGCGGCGGGGATGTACGCGACGTCTGACCTCGTCATCAAGGAAGCAGTTACGCGCCTGGAGCATCCCAGGTTCGGCGCATTGGTAGGGATGTCGACAGCCGTCCTGCTCTGGATGCTCGGGGCGCTCTTCATAAGACCGATCAGACGCGAGCTGCACGTGGGATCAGACGTTGGATGGCTCCTGATCAGTGGCGTCTTTTCAGGGCTCGCGCTGATCAGCCTCTTCAGCGCGTTGGACAAGGGAGATGTGACGCTGGTCAGTCCCTTGGTGGCTGCCCAACCCCTGGGCGTGTTCCTCTTCTCCAGGATCCTGCTCAAGAAGGTGGAGGATCTGCATCTCTCCACGGTTCTAGCCGGATCGGCGATCGTCGTCGGTACGATCATCGTTTCGCTCTAGCCGGGGAGCGAGCGTCACGATCGAAAAGGCCCGAGCCGTTGGCGCAACCTATAATATATCCATATGTTCCCGCCCTCTCGGCTGAGTTCTCCCTCGCACCGGGACGCATAGATGCGGGCCGACAGTGCTGGCCCACTGCGTAGCGAAGACGCCCCTCTTGTGACTGGTCGAGGTCGTTTCATCGCGGATATCAACCGAGACGGACAGGTGTGGGCACGGATCGTTAGAAGCCCAGTTGCCCATGGCAATCTCATGAATGTCGACCTGACCGCGGCCCGGAAGGTCACGGGCGTACTCGGCGCCTTCTCGGCGCAAGATCTCAACGGAATCGCTGATGCGAATATCCCCGTTCGCATCTCTTCGACGGAGTGGGCGGAGTGGTGCCTGCAACCTCCTCTCGCCAGAGGAAGGGTCAATTACGTCGGGGAACCGGTTGCGGTCGTCGTGGCAACCGATCCCTACATCGCAGAAGACGCCGCCCATGAGGTGTGGGCGGAGATCGAGGAGATGAAACCTCTCCTAGATCCGTTAGTGGCTCAATCCTCCCCGCCCCTCCATACGAACCTCGACTCCAACGTCATTGGTAAGCGCGTGGCGGAGTCGGGAGAGGACATCGAGAAGGTTCTCAGGTCGGCCGATGTCGTTATCCGTCGCCAGATCCGCAGTCACCGGCACACAGCGGTCCCGATGGAAACGAGGGGTCTGCTCTCAGAGGTCGACAGCAACGGCCACGTGACCGTCTGGGGCGCCACCAAGGTGAAGCATTTCAATCGTAGAGCGCTGGCCGAACTGCTCCGCGTCCCGGAGTCACATATCCGTCTCATCGAGACCGAGGTGGGAGGGAGTTTCGGGGTCAGAGGAGAGATGTATCCCGAGGATCTCCTGATTCCGTGGCTCGCCCTCAAACTGGCACGCCCCGTGAAATGGGTCGAAGATCGAGCCGAACACTTCATCGCAACCAACCACTCGCGCGAACACATCTTCGACATCGAGGTCGGCGCTACCTCCGAAGGCAGGCTCCTTGCGCTGCGGAGCGAAAGCTTCTCTTCGATCGGGGCGTACGTTCGCACGACCGGCATCAAGGTGACGGAGCTCAGTGTTGCGCATCTCGCGGGGCCTTACTCTTGGAGAGCGGTTCATGCCGTGGGTCATGCCGTTCTCACGAACAAGACCCCCATGGGCACGTACCGTGGGCCCGGAGAAGTCGAGCCGACGTTTGCCCGTGAGCGGATGGTGGATGAGATCGCACGAGAGTTAGGACTGGACCCGGCACTCGTAAGGGAACGTAGCCTAGCCAGGGATCGCTACGAGCCCAGCGCCTCTTCGGCGATGCCCCTGATCGATGAGGCCGGTCAAAGAGCCGCCCCGGGGCGCTTCCAGAGCGTTCTTGAACGAGCTCGCTATTCACAACATCGACTCGGAAAGAAGCCAGCTGGTGAGAGCGGAGATCTGTACGGCATCGGGATCGCGTGCTACCAGGACGAAGGCGGTTACGGTCCGTACGAAGTAGCCAGGGTCATCGCTGAGCCGGATGGCTTTTTCACTATCCTCGTGGGAGTGGCTTCGAGCGGCCAGGGGGTAAAGACGACGCTGGGCCAGATCTTCGCAGAGACGATCGGCATCGAGCCGGATCGCGTGTCGGTGAACCACCACGACACAGATGTGATCCCGGAGGGATTCGGAGCGTTCGCCAGCCGCACCACAGTAGTTGCCGGGAACGCAGTTGCTCTTGCCGCTGAGGATCTTCGCCGGAACGCCCGAGAGCGCGGGGCGGCGCTCTTCGGTGTGGCGGAAAGCGAAGTCATCATTTCGGGTGACGAAGTGACTGAGCGTAACGGCGCCCAATCCACATCCATGGGGCAGATGGAGCTCGAAGGGTTGGGACGTTTTGACAGAGAAGGGATCGACGTCAGCTTCGGCATCGGCGTCGCTACGGTGAGGGTGGACCGCTCCACCGGGCAGGTCGTCGCTCTGCGTTACGTGGTCGGCTGCGATGTAGGGCGGGCCGTGAATCCAGCGATAGTCGAGGGACAGATCGTGGGGGCGGCGGCTCAGGGAGTCGGTGGGGCCCTGTTAGAAGAACTCCCCTACGACGAAAACGGACAGCCCTTGGCGACATCGTTCATGGACTACCTGATGCCCACCCTGTCCGAGCTGCCGTTCATCGACGCATTCGCGTTCGAGGACGGAGCCAACAATGCCCTTGGGGTCAAAGGCGCGGGTGAGGCGGGGATCATAGGTGTCGCGGCGGCGATGGGAAATGCCGTTGCTGACGCGTTGGGCGATCAGGGACGGGCCCTTACTACGCTGCCTCTCAGCCCGGAAAGAGTACTGTCCTTGACGAAGTCTCACCGCCAACCAAACGCTAGCCGTCCGGGGGAATGCTGAGCCCCAAGAGGCGCTCCGCGTTGTGCTGCAGGATCCCATCCAGCTCTTCGCCCGGGACGTTCCCGTTGACGAACTCGATCGCGGCGGATGGCAAGAAATAGGGGTAGTCACTTCCAAAAAGAAGATGGTCAGAAGGGTAGAACTCCCGCGCGAACGCCAGGGTCGCAGGATCCTGGCACATGGTGTCTGTGTACGTCCTTTTCATGTATTCGCTCGGTGGACGCTCCCAGACCTCGCCTACCGCGTAGGGCTTGCTATAGGAACCATCGATCCGTCCTGCCAAGTACGGAAGACACGCCCCCGCGTGCGGATGAACCACGCGGAGATCCGGAAAGTCTGCCATCACGCCACCGAGGACGAGTCTTAGCACCGCCGTACTGGTCTCGTACATGTAGCCGACAAGGATCTCCAAGCCATAGTCCGCCATCTGTTCCTCGACGAGGCTCCGCGCCGGATGGACGAACATTGGGATCCCAAGTTCTGCAACCCGCTCGTAAACAGGCCGCAGATACTCAGAGTCCAAAGGGGCTCCGGCCACGTTCGAGTGGATCAAGACTCCCTTGAGTCCGACCCGAAGGATCGCCTCGTTCAACACCTCGAGGGCAGCGTCCGGATCCTGCCAGGGGATCGTGGCCAACCCGATGAAACCCGGGTACTCCCGCTCAGCCTCCGCACGTAGCTCGTTCAAGCGACGAGCCACTTCCACTGCGTGCTCCAAACTCAGGTAGTCCACATCGCCGAATGAGGCCGAGCTGGAAACCATACTGTCGACACCCTGCTCCTTGAGGTCCGCATACTGGAGGCTCAGGTCACGAAAGTTACGGGGAACGGTCCACCATCTGCCCGGCAGGATCTCGACTTCATACTCCGACCCGACCCGTCGGCAACGCGGATAGGAGTCGTCACGCGTATACGCGTCCCAGAGCTCATCCGGATACCAATGGGTTTGTGTATCGACGACTACCACCGATCCTCCTTCCAGGGCACGGGAGCATTGAACGACCAACCGTTCCTGGCAGAAATAGAGCTTGAACGGGGGTTGAGTAGGACCTCAACCGACGCCGCTCTGAAGAGAGAAGGGGCTCACACATCCGCTCCCCGAAGGGAGCCCATCCCGATCGAACTCGTCGCCCCCAAAACATGCCCAAGCGTGATATTGAGAGGTCCGCCCGCGGGATCACCGACCATCATTATCTCGATTCCCCCGATCACCTTGGAGACTGCCGGAAGGTCCAGCTTCTCCTCGAAGTTGCCATTGCTCACGATCGCGTTCGCCTCAGGAACGAAGTCCGTGAATCCTGACTCCCCTGGGGTCGACGACATCTCCATGAGAAGGAGCACGGTATGTATGCCTTGCCTTTCGAACTCCTTGCACGCAACCATCACGTCGACGACCGGGTGACCCGCGCCCAGGGTATTAAGCACGGCACCCTCAGCACCCAGGTACCGGGCAACGCCGGCGGCGCTGGTGGCTATCGTCTGCTTGGATCTTCGATCATCCCCGTTAGAGCACAGTAGGAGGCCCCGGAAGTCGATGTCCTCCCCGTGCCTTCGGTACATCTCTTTGATCACCGCATGGTTCTGCATGAGATAGGTGACCTCGCGCCTGGACCCGCCGAGGGACGACATGCAAACCAGCGCCCCATCGAGCACCTCGGCGGGATTGACGAACAGCGGGAGATGCGCAGCCGCGGTCATCGCGCCCGCCCTGGGAAGGACCTCGCCGTAGAAACGGGGCCCCTGCACCTGGTACAGGTAGACCATCTTGGGCAGGCCTTCAGCCTTGCCCCCCGGACGCTCATATGTATCAACCCAGTCCGGTGCGAGATCCTTGGTCGTTTCTGCCAGGTACACGGCCGCTCGAAGGCCGGCCGCGCGCACCTCGTTCTTGAATCTCATGACCTCGGGACTTCCCTCGAACACATTGTGCAGCGAAGAGTCCCCCTCGTCGCTGGAGAACTGATCCGCCGACGGCTTAACGGAAAGGACGACGTGCCTCAGCCTCGAGAAGGGCGAATACTGCGCGCCGGATCCTCCCATGTCGAGGATCGCCTCACGCCAGTACGTGGGCTCGCCGGGAAGCGGCTCGATCGTCTCGGTGATGGCCACCCCAGCCATGCGATTGGTGACGCCGGTCCCGACGGGGTGCAACGGGCCGACGATCCCGGGGAAATCCACCCCGGGATCTGAGATGCGGACACGAGGCTCTGCGACGTCGAGGATATGCACGATCCGGACGTCGTCCCCAGGCGCGACGAGTTCTATC
>WHTI01000477.1 GCA_009377815.1 Actinomycetota bacterium | reverse complement strand
GGGTCGACGGATACGGTGGGTCTTCTCCTCGAAGAACGCCACGGGGAACTCACCGGCCGTGGCCTGGATGTCCTGGGGCAACCCGATGTAGGCGGGACCGCAGGTGGCCGGGTCGAGCATCGTGGCCAGGGCCTGGGGGAGCGTAGAGATGACCTGTTCGGGATGGACGATCCGATCCCAGTAGCGTGTCACCGGTTTGAAGGTATCCGACACCGAGATGCTGGGGTCGGTGAAGTCCTCTACCTGTTGGAGCACCGGGTCGCCGATGCGATGGGTGAAGTAGTCGCCGCTGAGGAGCAGCACCGGTAGCCGGTTGGCGTGGGCGACGGCGGCCGCGGTGACCATATTGGTGGACCCCGGCCCCACCGATGTGGTGGCGATCATGATCTGACGACCTAGCCGCGCCTTGGCGAAGGCAATGGCGGCGAGCGCCATCGTCTGTTCGTTCTGACCACGCCACATCGGGAGCTTGTCGCGATAGGGGTACATGGCCTCGGCGAGACTGGTCACGTTGCCGTGGCCGAAGATCCCGAACGCACCGGGGAAGAGGGGAACCACCTCACCGTTGATCTCTATCTTCTGGGCGACCAGCCATCGGACCATCGCCTGTGTGGTGGTCAGTCTCACCGTTTCCATGTTCCCGCCTTCCTCGGGGTCGATACCCTCCCGTTCTCGCGCGAGGTTCCGGGGCTATAGCCCCCGAATTGCGCGCCAGAACGGGCAGTCCCGGCGGGATCGTGTCCCCCGGGGTGGCAGTGGTCAGTCGATGCGCAGGTCAACTACGTCCTCCCAGCGCTCCGAATCCCACGACCGCACCATGGCGGCGGCAACCGACGCCACGGCGAGGGCATCCTCGAAGCCGGGCCGATAGGGCCGGTCCTCGTTCACCGCGCCGAGGAATTCCAATGCCTCTATCGTCTTGATGTCCTCGAACCCGATGGAATTGCCACCACCGGGGACAAATCCGCCGTGATGGGGGAAGCCGTCTCCTGACAGGACCTCGATGAAACCGTCGCCGGCCTGTTCCTCG
>WHTI01000370.1 GCA_009377815.1 Actinomycetota bacterium | reverse complement strand
TGGTGCCGGCACCGACGACCCGACCGCTCGTCACGAGTCCTCCGGGATCATCGAGGCTCTCGGCGCGGGGATCGGCTTCGGGTTCTTCTTCGTGCTCTTGGCCGAAGCGGGATCGGATTCAGGGCTCTACCCGATCCTCTTTGCCCGGGTCGGCTCCCTGGCGCTGGTGGGGACGATCATCCTCATCAAGCGTCCCTCCATCGCCGGTCTGCGCGAGTCGCGCGCCGGCATCATCGTCGCCGGGGTCCTCGATGTGGCCGCCAACGTGCTCTATCTGCTCGCTACGCGCCAGGGCCTCCTGTCCCTAGTCGCGGTACTGACCTCCATGTATCCCGCCACCACGGTCCTCCTGGCTAGAACCGTCCTTCACGAGCGCTTCGCCCGGGCCCAGGCGGTAGGCCTGATCCTTGCCGCGGCCGCCGTGGCTCTCATCGCCACGGGCTGACAACGTTTCGGGGTCCTCGTGCGTCTATGGGGCATATGAGGGCAGAACCACTGGCGATGGGAAGATGGCTCGAGGTGGAACGAACCTCGAAGCTCGACCGCGACCAACAGATCGCCGCCATCTACGACCAGAACTACGGTCACCTTTGTGAGCTCGCCTACATGATCATGGGCGACCGCTATCTCGCCGAGGAGATCGTGATGGAAGCCTTGATGAAGACGTATTCGGGGTGGGGGCGGATCAGGGAGAAGGACAAGGCGCCCGTGTATCTGAAGCGGGCGGTCGTCAACCTCTGCCGCACCAAGATCAGACGCAAGATGATCGAGCGCCGGGCAAACGCCGTCGCGATCGCCGCCGAGGAGCGACGGGAGCCTGACTGGGATCCCGAGCGACACGAAACGGCCCGCGAGGTTTGGGCGGCGGTCAAGGAACTCCCTCTTCGGCAGCGCTCGTGCATCGTGCTCTTCTACGCCCAACGGATGACCGACTCCGAGATCGCCGAGGTCCTCGATTGCTCGGTGGGAACGGTTCGCTCTCAACTGTCACGAGCCAGAGTGAAACTGAAGCGAGCGCTCGACCCTGAAGGTCTGAGGGGGGGTTCACGTGGATGACCTCGACAAGCTGCTCGAGGAGTCGCTCCAGAAGGTAGGAGCCGAATACCGCGAGGACATGGAGCGGCGGCGCGCGGTGAACCGTCGACGCCTGCTCACCGAGAGCCCACGCTTCAACTGGTTCCGGATCGGCTCGGTCGCTCTGGCCGGGGCGGCGATCGTCGCCGCCCTGTTCGTCGTCCCGGGACTGTTCGAGGATGATCCCGACGACGGAGAGATCGTCGGGCAACGTCCTCACCCCGCGATCGCCGCGATGATCGATATCCCCTCCCCGCGCGACCTGGCCGCGAAGGACGACTCCGTCTGGGTGTCGTCCGACGACGGCTCGCTCACCAGGATCGATGTCCCGACCGACTCCTCCGTCGAAACCATCTCCCTCGGTGGACCCGCGGGGGATGTCGGGATCAGCGGCTCGCAGGTTCTGGTCGTCGTGCC
>WHTI01000082.1 GCA_009377815.1 Actinomycetota bacterium | reverse complement strand
TTCGCATTCCTGGCCCCCGGCCCCGCGCTCGGGGCCTGGGCGATGCTGCGCCTGAAGCACTCCCCCGCAGCGCGCCACATCGCCGGGGGACTCGGCTAACCGACCCCATTTCCCGTTTTGAACGTGTCTGAGGTTGATTTCCGGGCCCCTGACACGTTCAAAACGTGTAGGGGGTTCGTTTGGTTAGGCCGGGTAGACGGAGACTTCGGTCGCCTTGACCGAGGCCCAGACCTCCGAGCCGGGGGCCAGGGCGAGCTCGGTTCCCGCGCCCGGGGTGATCTCGGCCACGATCGCTAGGTCGCCCTCGAGCCGGACCCGGAGCCGGTCGCCCTCGTCGTCGATCGAAGTGACACGGCCGCTCCAGACGTTGCGCGGGGTGCCCTCGGGCCGGGCCCGGTAGAGGGCGACCGCCCGGGGATGGACCGCGGCGAAGACCTCGCCGGTGATCGGACTCGCGGCCACCAGGGTGGCTCCGCCGATGTCGATGCCATCGCGGTCGGCGACCCCGCGGAACAGGTTGATCCCGACCACGCTCGCGACGTACGCCGAGCGAGGCCGGGAGCGGAGATCGTCGGGCGTGCCGGCCTGGACGACGCGCCCGTTCTCGAGCACCACGACGCGGTCGGCAAGGACGAGGGCCTCGAGAGGATCGTGCGTCACGAGGATCGTGGGCCCGGCGAACGTGCGCAGATGACGCGCGACCATCGTCCGGATCTCGACCCGAGAGGCGGCGTCGAGCGCGGCGAACGGTTCGTCCAGCAGTAGCGCTTTCGGTCTGCCGGCGAACGCGCGCGCGAGGGCTACGCGCTGCCTCTCTCCCCCCGAGATCGAACGGGGGTGAGACCCGGCAAGGGCGCCCAGCTCGAAGCTCTCGATGATGGCGGCCGCACGCTCCCTGGCCCCCGCCATCGTGGCGCCCGAGGAGCGTGCCGCGAAGGTGATGTTCCGCTCGACCGTCATGTGCGGGAACAAGAGGAGATCCTGGAACACCATCCCGATCCTGCGGTCCTCGGTGCGAACGAACGTCCGAGGTCCATCCATCGCGCGTCCCTCGACGGCCACGTCCCCGCAGGGCCCAAGCGATCCGGCGATGCCGCGCAGCAGGGTCGTCTTCCCCGCACCGTTGGGACCGAGGAGCACGACGATCTCGCCGGCCGCGACCTCAAGGCGCGCCTCGACCGAGGAACCGTCCAGATCGATGCGCATGTCGGCCGACAGGCTCATGTGCGCTGCAACCAATCGCCGCGCATGCCGACCAGGATCGCGAGGGACACGACCAGGAGGATCAGGCTCAGCACGATCGCGGTCTCCGGCCTCGTCTGGAGAGCGATGTAGACCTCGACCGGCATCGAGGTCGTGACGCCCGGCAGATTCCCGGCGAACGTGATCGTCGCTCCGAACTCCCCCAGCGCACGGGCCCACGCCAGCAGCATCCCTGCCCCCAGCGACGGGAGGATCATCGGGACGATCACGCGACCGAAGACCGAGAGCCTGGATGCACCCATCGTTGCGGCCGCCTCCTCGTACCGACGGTCGAGGTTGTTCAGCGCCCCCTCCGCGGTGAGCACGAGGAACGGCATCGCGACGAACGTCTGGGCGACAACGACACCGGCAGTCGAGAACGGAAGCGAGAGACCGAACGCGTCGAGGAGCCACTCCCCCGCGATTCCCCGGCGCCCGAACGCGAGCAGGAGTGCGAGCCCGCCGACCACCGGAGGCAGCAGGAGGGGAAGGAGGGCGAGTCCCCTAACGAGACGTCGTCCCGGGAACGTCGTGCGCGCCAACAGATACGCGAGCGGCACGCCCAGGGCAGTCGCCGTGAGCGCGGCGGCGATCGATGTGACCAGGGAGACCCGCAATGCATCGATGATCTCGGGGGAGCCGATCTCCGCCCCCATCTCGCTCCACGGCGCCTTGATCACCAAGGCCGCCAGCGGGAGGAGGAGGAAGACGACCGCGATCAGGCCCGGAACGAGCAGTGACCACGGGACGTGACTCGTTCGCTTCATGGAGTGCCGAACCCTCGGGCCCTCAACACGACCACCCCTGCGTTCGAGAGTACGAAGCTGACGAATTCCTCCGCCAGATCGCCGGCATCTTCGATGACCACGATCGGGTACTCACCGATCACGTTCAGTTCCTTGGGGATCCGCACCTCCGAGACTTCGTCGCCCGCGGCCGCGACGTCGGTAGCGAAGACGATTCCCGCGTCGGCCTCACCGAGCGCGACGCGGGCCACGACCGCTTTGACATCGACCTCGAAGGAATCGGCGTCGATGGCGATCCCGGCATCGTCGAGCATCTCGGCCGCGTACCTCCCCGCCGGCACTTCGGGCGCCGCGAGGCTCACGATGAGGTCGTCCGCGGCGAGATCGTCGAGACCTTCGATGCCTTTGGGGTTCCCGGCCTCCACCACGATCGTGAGGCCATTCGTGGCGAAGACTTCCGGGGTGCCCGCGGCGAACCCTCCCTCGACGATGCGTTCCATGTTCGCGTCGTCCGCCGATGCGAAGACCTCCGCCCCCGCGCCTGCCTCGATCTGGGCGGCGAGATCGGGGGAGCCGGCGAGGCTAAGGGTCACCTCGACGCCGGGATGTTCGTCCTCGAAGGCCTCGGCGAGGTCCGTGAACGCCTCGGTCAGCGAGGCTGCCGCAAATACGGTGAGCCGCTCCGAGCCATCCCCGGCTGCACTCGAGCATCCTCCGAGAAGAGCAACGGCCGCGAGGGCCGCCGCTATCCGGAGCCTCACTCGTGGCCCTTCTCCACGATGACGTTGGTGGCCTTCACGACCGCGACCGCCATCACGCCGGGTTCGAGCCCGAGCTCGTCGGCCGCCTCACGGGACATCAGCGACACGATCCGGTGGCGCCCCGCCTGGATCTCGACCTGGGCCATCACGGTGTCGCGGGTGACCTTGGTCACGATCCCCGAGAACCGGTTGCGCGCCGACTGAGCGGCGGTCAGTTCGGGTTCGAGGGCCTCGGTCGCCTCGGTCGCGAGCCGGGCGAGGTCGGCCCCATCGACCATCCGCTGGCCCGAGTCCGTGCGAGTGGTGGCCAGTTTCCCGGCGTCGGCCCAGCGCCTGACGGTGTCGGGACTGACCCCGAGAAGCTCGGCTGCAGCGCCGATCCGATAACTGGGCATGCGAGGAGTCTAGGGCAGATCACTTGCCAGAGCGAGGAAGGGAGGTCAAAAACCTTGCTCCTGCGCCCAAACCGAATTGATCGCTTGGGGTCCAAGTGCCCATGTTTGACCTGGGTTGAACCCAATGGTTAGATTTCACTCGGGTATTTGGGACAACCGTCTCAATGGGGAGAGGCATCCCGAAAGGTTGCCGGTAAGGGGGAGCGGGTGAAGAGGCTGTTGGCGGGTGTGGTTGGTGTCGCCCTGGTGCTGTCGGTATTTGGGGTGGGGGCTATCGCTGGTCCGGACGGGAAGAGCAGCGGGCAACAGAGAAGCATCGACGATGGAGTCATCGATACGGCCTTAGAGAATGCACTCGGGGCGCAGGTCCTGGAGCCGAAGCAGACGGGGCTTCCGGAGTCCAGTAAGAACATGAAGCTCGTGAGCAAGCTGCAGCTCACCGAGACTCCCGGCGTCATCAGCGATGTCGCCTACCACAAGGGATACGCGTATCTAGGTGAATGGTTCAACGCGTGCACCGAGGGTCCCGGCGACACCTATGACGCCGAGGTTCACGTCGTCAACGTGAAGAACATGAGCAACCCGAAGGTAGTCACCTCGATCCCGAACAACGGGAACGACTGGTCGGGCGAGGGGATCCACGTGATCAGCCTGAACAACGCGAACTTCAAGGGCGACCTCCTGTTGATGTCGAGTGAGCCCTGTGACTCCGCGCTCGATGAGAACGTCGGAGGCATGACCATCTGGGACGTGACCAACCCGGCGAACCCCGAGAAGCTGGCGGCCAACTTCGGCGACTGGACGATCGGTGGTCTTGACGGCGAGGACGAGCGCGACTCGGGTCGCGTTACCCCGCACTCGGTCCACAGCGTGATGGGTTGGGTCGACGGCAAGAAGGCCTATGCCGTTCAGGTCGACAACGAAGAGTTCCCCGATGTCGACATCTTCGACATCTCCGATCCAAGCAACCCGGTCATCATCTCCGAGGTGGGACTCGAGGAGTTCGACGCCGGCGGCCTCAAGCCGCAGACCGCTAACGGCGCCTCGATCTTCTTTCACGATATGCAGGTGCGCCGCATCAAGGGTGTGTGGCACATGATGGCGTCGTACTGGGACGTCGGCTGGGTGCTGCTGAACATCGACGATCCGTCCAACCCGCAGTTCGTGACCGACTACGACTACCCGGAGCCTGACCCTCTGACCGGCTTCAGCGTGCCCGAGGGCAACGCCCACCAGTCGTGGTGGAGCAAGGACGCGAGATTCGCCGTCGGCACGGATGAGGACTTCAATCCGTTCCGCCTGGTTGCCGAGATCATGACCGGTGACAACGCGGGAGACACCTTCGGCGCTTCGAACGGAAGCGCGACCCCCCCGGTTGACGACACGAATCCACTTGCGGGGCCGACGCGCTGGGTTGGGCGAGCCTGCAACGATGATCCTGCTGTGCCGGCAGCCGCCTCACCCGACGAGATCGCACTCTCGACACGTGGCGTCTGTACCTTCACGGAGAAGACCGCCAACGTCGAAGCGGCCGGTTACGCAGCCATCATCGTGTTCAACTCGAACGCGGCGGCCGGCGGCGGCTGCGATGCCGTGGTCGCCGCCAGCGTCGAAGGTGGGATCCCATTCCTCGGGGTCGGCCGCGACACCGGCTTCAAGCTGCTCAACACCGACTACGACAACGCCGTCTGCTCCGACCCGGCGCAGGACGACGCTACGAGCCTGCCGCCGATCGACACGGCCGGCGAGAGCATCAGTGTGACCGGGGAGTTCGACGGCTGGGGCTACGTGCAACTCTTCAATGGCCAGACGCTCGAGCACATCGATGCCTATGCCGTTAAAGAGTCACTCGACCCCCGCTACGCCAAGGACTTCGGCGATCTCACGGTCCACGAGGTCAAGACCGACCCGCGCGGTAACTACCTGGGCTACATCTCCTACTACAGCGCCGGTGCTCGGGTCGTGAGGTTCGGTAACAACGGCATCAGAGAGGTCGGCCACTTCATCGACGATCGCGGCAACAACTTCTGGGGCACGTTCCCGGTGAAGAACGGCAAGAAGAAGCGCCCCTTCCTCTTGTTCAGCGATCGCGACTACGGCCTCTACGTTCTGAAGTACACAGGCAAGCAGTAAGAAGGGATCAGGTCTGACACGGGCCCCGGAGGTGCTCTCCGGGGCCCGTGTGTTCTCGCTACACGCATTGGGAAGGGCGAGTCAAATGTTTTCGAGAGCAACGAAGGTGATGCTGGCGCTGATGCTGGCGGTCGGATCGTCCGTTTTCGTGTCTGGTTCCGCGAGCGCCGCGGTGGACCTGGTGATCAAAGCCAAACCCGGTGACCAATGGTCTCCGGCCCATCCGATCGTGAGACGGGGTGGGGACGGCAAGGTCGTGGTCAAGTGGAAGAACCCACGCAACCGGGTGCACGACATCAAGTCCACCAACGAGGGCAAGAACTGGACGCTCAAGCGAAAGACTCTGAGGAAGGGCGATGCCGCGCGGAAGACCTTCAAGAAGAACGGGAATTACTATTTCCGCTGCACCCTGCACTCGACGAAGAGCGGTGGAGGTTTCGTCGGGATGGTTGGCATCGTCCACGTCAGGAACTAGGTGTTGCTGATGGGCTTCCGTAGCCGTGCCCCGTGGATCCTGGGTCTGTCGGGCTTGCTCGTCGTTACGCTCCTGTCGGGCTCTGCCCTGGCTCACGACATCGTCTTCTTACGCGAACGATCGAAGGTGGTAATCGAGGGCTCGGTGACGAACTTCGGGGTGGCGCGCTGCTGCCACGGCTCCGGGGCTGCGAGTGTGGACTGGCAGACGCTCGATGGAAGCGCTCTGTCCGGAACCGACTACGTCGAGGATTCCGGCACACTCGATTTCCCAAGTCCGATCCCCCCGGATCAGACCGTCACGTTCAGGACCACGGCGGTCGACGGCGTCGCCGAGCCGGTGATGATCGCGCACGTCGAGCTGAGCAATCCCCAGGGGAACCCCTCACCCTTCATCACCTCGCCCAGGATCGCGGACGTCGTGATCGTGGACATCGACGGCCCCAGTCGTGTCGCGTTCGCTCATCCGGAGTACTCGGTCTACTCGAATCGCGATTTCGTCACCCTGGACGTTGTTCGCCTGGGAACGGGAGCAGCGATCGAGAGCGCGCTCGAGGTGGGCTTCGAGACTGCCGACGGCACAGCTCTGGCGGGGGAGCACTACAAGCAGAAGACCGGTTCGATCGACTTCGAGGCAGGCAAGCGACGGTCGACCACGCCCATCAAGATCCCGATCCTGTCTAACTTCGGTGAGACCAGCAACACCGAGTTCACGGTTTCCCTCGACGTCCCTGCTGATCCAACCGCGGGCCCATCAGAGGTGCCCGTCGAGATCCGGAACCTCCAGACCGGGGACTATGCGAAGCCGTTCACCGACTTCCACCGACCGAAGGATGGCGCGACCTACGGACCGACCTCGTACTTCACAAAGGAAGCACATGTGTTCTTCGACGACGGCGACGGTTCCGGGGTCAAGACGCTGGCCCTCGCCCTAGCAAAGAAGATGAAGTCGGGCGGCTGCAAATGGTGGAACGGGAAGGGGTACCGGAGGTCCAGCTGCAAGATCGGAAAGGCTCAGAAGAACGTCAAGATCTGGGCCATGAAGAAGCACCCGGGGCTGAAAGGTGGAGACTTCAAGGTGTTCCGCTACCCCCACAAACTCAAGCCCTCCGTGGGGACAAAGGTTCGTGCCTACCGCGTGGTCAGCAGGGCGACGGACTTCAGCGGCAACGTCGAGAGCAACTTCACCAAGGGCTTCAACATCCGGACCTTCAGGGTCCGTTCCTAACGCCCCCTCCGGCTAGCCCCCGAAGATGTGGAAGGTGATCGTGCGGGCCTTGGGCTCGTCCATCTCGAGGAGGAACAGGCGCTGCCAGGTCCCGAGCATGGGGGCGCCGTCGGCGACCGGGATCGAATGCGAGGTGCCGCCAACGATCATCTGGAGGACGTGCGCGTGGCCGTTCTTGCGCTCCTCGGCGACGAGGTTCTGGGTCCGCTTGGTCATGTCGTCGTGCGCGTAGTACTCGTCCTCGGGCGCGAGGGCGTGCAGCTTGGCCTTGAGGTCGTCGAGCGCGCCGTCCTCCCACTCGTTGATCACGAGGGAACAGGTCGTGTGAGCACAGAACACGACCGCACAGCCGGTCGATACGCCTGAGTCCTTGATGGCCCGTTGCAGGTCCTCGGTCACGTCGACGCAGCCCAACCTGTGGGCCGCGGTCGCCTCGATCGATGAGGTCGCGGATATCACGCCTTCTCCTTCGTCTGTCGATAGCTACTTGGTGGATGCGCCGCTCCGTTTGTTAGCAGACGAAGCCCCGGCGCGCCGGAGCCCAGTCTAAGGGGCGGAGGTTGGCTTCGTTTTGTGACGGTATGGAGATTCCATGGAGAAAGGTGGCCCGGGCATTAGGCTCGATCCCTGGGCCCCTTGAGCCCGCCCGTGGGATTTCTATCGGAGGTCGATGACCGTGATGCAAAGTTCGAGGCTGGCCGCCTGGGTGGCCGCCGCCATCGTCTTCATCTTTGGGGGGCTGCTCCTATTCCTCCCCGATCAAGCCAAGGTCCTCGACGAACTCTCGGTCGGCGGCGAGAGGGACTCGACCCAGGGCGTGACCGTCGAGTCGGTCACCGAAACCACCACCGATTCCGTCGGGAGCACCACGACCACGACGACCGAGACGATCCATCGGGAGAATCTCGGGAGCCCGTGGGTGCGCATCTTCGGCAGTCCTGCGATCGTCTTCCTGTTCCGCATCCTGGTGGTCGCGATCCTGGCGTTCCTGATCGCAGCACTCATCTATAGGACCGCGGTCGCGAGGTTCACGATCCGGGGTGGCAGTCCGTGGATGGAGCTGGCAGAGCTCGATCGTCAGGACGCGGTCGACGCACTCGACGACCTGCTGCTCGGGACGCCGCGCCTCCGCGAGAAGGTCGCGGGGCTGCGTGTCGTTACCAAGGAGAAGATCCGTCGAGGTGCACCCGGCTTCCAGGTCGATCGCACGCTCGAGGATGGAACGCTCCTTGCCGGGCTTCCCTATCCGATCTCCAAGGTCTTTGACGATCCGAACGTCGCGATGAGCTCGTTCCGGATCGAACTCGAGCAACGCCTGCGCAAGCTCGCCAACTCGCGTGCCATCGATCCGACGCTCAACCTCAAGGACCTGTTGGGCGAGATGGCGACCGATGGGATCTTCGAGGAGACCGCAGTCCGCGGGTTCGCCAACCTCGTGGACCTCGGCGATCGTGCCGTGCGCGGCTCGGGCATCGACAGCGGCATCGTCGACTGGGTGCGCGAGGACGGGGTCCCACTGCTCGGCGCGCTGGACTGGCTCGCAGCGACTCCCGCGGGAGAAGGCAACTAGCATCACCGGGTGAACGCGGCCGATCCACGAAGCTGGGGCATCGAAGAGGGCTACCACGACTACCAAGGTGTGTGGCGTGACGCCCCGCGCGCGTCGATCGAGGCGTTCCTCGATGTCATGGGGGCGAGCGCCGAGGGACCGGAGGAACCGAACGTCCTGATCGTGCATCCCGGAGACGACATCGGGATCGCCGGCGAGATCATCCTCGAGGACGGCGGCCGCACCGCGATCGAGGGGGTCGTGCGAGATGTCCCACTCGGCTACCACACGTTCTACGGCCGGAGCCGTGAGACCCGCTTGATCGTCTCGCCGGGCGCGGGGTACCTGCAGGGGGGCATGCGGAAGTGGGGCTGGGCGCTCCAGCTCTACGCCCTGCGGTCGTCGCGATCGTGGGGGATAGGCGATCTCTCAGACCTGGCCGAGTGCACGCGCTGGGCGATCTCCCAGGGCGCCGGCACGCTACTGGTCAACCCCCTGCATGCGGCCGCCGGCGATCAGGCGAGTCCGTATTTCCCGACTAGCCGCTGCTACCGGAACCCGATCTATCTGTCGATCGACGATCTGACCGGTGCCGCCGAAGTCGAGGGCCTGGCCGAGCTGCGTGCTCAGGGGCGTGCACTCAACTCGGATCGCCGGATCGACCGCGCGGCGGTCAACCGGCTCAAGTCGGAAGCGTTGCGTCTCGTCTACGAGCGCGCCGGGCGCGACCCTGCCTTCGATGACTACGTGAGGTCCGAGGGCGAGTTGCTCGAGAGCTTCGCCGCGTTCGAGGTCCTCCGGGATCTCCATGGGACCGACTGGACCAAGTGGCCGGGGGAATACCGGCGCCCGGACCGTGGTGCGGTCGGCGCGGTTTGCAAAGAACATCCGGACGCGCGCTTCCAGATGTGGCTCCAGTACCGGCTCGATCGGTCGCTAACCGAAGCGGGCGCGAGTGTCGATCTCGTCCAGGACCTCGCGGTCGGGATCGATCCCTTGGGCTTCGACGCGTGGTACTGGCAGGACCAGGTCGCGCAGGGGATCTCGGTCGGTGCGCCTCCCGACGAGTTCAACACCGCGGGTCAATCGTGGGGTGTGACGACCTTCGACCCGTGGGCGCTGCGGGCCGCCGCGTACGAGCCGTTCGTCCGCACCATCCGGGCCAACCTCACGGGCGGGGGCCTGAGGATCGATCACGTGATGGGACTGTTCCGACTCTTCTGGGTTCCTCCCGGCGCCGATGCGTCCGAGGGCACCTACGTCAGGTACCCCGCGCACGATCTACTCGACATCGTTGCCCTCGAGAGTCACCGGGCCGAGGCGTTCGTGGTGGGCGAGGATCTCGGCACGATCGAAGACGGCGTTCGTGAGGAACTCGCTCACCGGAGATTCCTGTCGTACAAGGTGTTGTGGTTCGAGCCGGGCGATCCCTCGGGCTACCCGACGACAGCCCTCGCGACAGTCACCAACCACGATCTTCCGACGATCCCGGGGATGTGGACCGGGGCCGACCTCGAGGCTCAACGCGCTGCGGGCCTGCATCCGAACGAGGGGAGTGAGCACGCGATCAGGGGCCGGCTCCGAGATATGGCGGGGGCCGCCGATGATGCGCCGGTGGAGGAGGTTGTCGAGCGCGCCTATCGGCTGCTGGCTCGGGCTCCGAGCATGATCCTCACGGCGACCTTCGAGGATGCCCTGGGGGTCGAGGAACGCCCCAATCAGCCGGGAACCACCGACGAGCGCCCCAATTGGTCCCTGGCTCTTCCCTTGCCCCTCGAGGCGATCGAGGAGCACGACGGCCCCCAACGGATAGCCGAGGCTCTGGGTCGGTAGGGGCGCTGGTTACTATGAGCCCATGAGCGCCCCGGAAGATCAGATCCCAGAAGAGAACGCGTCAGCCGAACCAGAGGTCCTCGTGGTTCCCGGAAGCAAGAGCGAGGAAGACCCCGACGGCGAATCGATCCAGCACCCCGCCAAGGTCCTGAGGATCGGATCCATGGTCAAGCAACTCCTCGACGAGGTCCGGGCCGCGCCCCTCGACGAGGCCAGCCGGAATCGGCTCAAGGAGGTCTACGAGTCCTCGATCGCGGAGCTTGCCGAGGTCCTATCGCCCGAGCTCAAAGAGGAGCTGTCCCGCCTCAGCAGCCCGTTCGACGAGCACTCGACCCCCTCGGACGCCGAGCTGAGGATCGCTCACGCGCAACTGGTCGGCTGGCTCGAGGGCCTCTTCCACGGGATCCAGGCGATGTTGTTCGCGCAGCAGATGCAGAGCCGTGCCCAGCTCGAGGAGATGCGCCGCGGCCTCCCACCCGGCCCCGAAGGTTCCGAGACCGGCACCGGCACCTACCTCTGATCCGGGTTATCGCTTGACGATGCGGAAGATGCCCGAGGAGGTCATGAAGTAGGGCCAGCCGCCCGGGCCCTTGGACACATCGGTGATCCCGTCCGTCGTGTAGACGATCTGTTCGGTCTTCACCCTCGTGCCGTTCTTCTTCATCTTGAAGCGACGGAGGTTTCCGTTGAAGTCGCCCATCAGCAGGTTGTTGTCGAACGCGTCGAGGCGTCCCTCGTACCACGTGAGATCGGTGGGCACGATGATGTTCGTGTAGCGGCGGATCGGCCCCTTGGGGTTGGGGCCGACACCTCTCGTTCCGCAGGAGTAGTTGCTTCCCCATCCGTAGTTGCGACCCTTCCTGATGAGATTGAGTTCGTCGTCGCAGCTCGGTCCGTTCTCCGTTTCGTACAGGAGGTCGGTACCGGGACGATGCGCGAGACCGAACGGGTTGCGATGCCCGTAGGACCACACCGCGTTGTTGAACGGATTGGCGGCCGGGATGGAGCCGTCGTCGTTGACCCGGAGGATCTTTCCCAGCCGGTTGTCGGTCGACTGCGCGGCCCCAGCGTTGTGCGCTTCGCCGGTGCTGATGAAGAGTTTCCCCTTCATGAAGTCGATCTGCCCGCCGTTGTGATAACCCGATGACGATGCATCGATTCCGTCGACGATCGTCTTGTTGTGCGAACAGCGGTTCTTCTTCACCTTGTATCGATTGACGCGGTTTTGCAGCGGAGATGAGTCGGTGAAGAACGCGTAGAGGAAGTGGTTCTTCTTGTAGTTGGGATGGAGCGTGATCCCGAGTAGCCCCCGCTCGCCGCTGGAGCTGACCCCGAGACTGATGCACGGGCGCTTGAGGAGCTTCCTTCCCACCATCACGCGGATCTTTCCGCTCTTCTCGGTGAAGAAGATCTTCTTGGTGCCCTTCACCCACGCCATGTCGATCGGGAAGTTCAGCCCACCCTGGTAGGTCTGGACCTTGGCCCCCTTGGGGACCGCCCCCGCCGGTGCGGGAAGGATCATGAGAACGCCCAGGAAGAGCGCCGCCGCCGCTCGCAGTCGCATTCGAACCCCTCGCTTAAGGTCGGTAGTCATGCCCGAT
>WHTI01000257.1 GCA_009377815.1 Actinomycetota bacterium | reverse complement strand
CTGTCGTTGTGAGCTCCGGATGATGGCCGCCGCCCAGAACCTCCGCAGGGTCTGGGCCTCGGCTCAGACTCGGAACGGTTCCCGCGTCTTCACCATCTTGCCGGCCTGATTCCTGGTCGACGATTCTGCGACGGCCTCTTCCCGGGCCCGCTACACGTTCAAAACGGGAAATGGGTCCCGGTTGGTGGCGCGTGATATATCGGTATGATATATCAAGTGGATAGGAACTACCGATATATCGAATCGCACAGAGACGAATAGCAGAGAACGACTAGAAGGGTAGCGAATGAAGAAACCAGGCACTCTCGAGCTTCCCGTACTGGGGCTGCTCAAGGAGCGGGACATGCACGGATACGAGCTGCGGAAGCAGCTTGGAGCCATGCTGGGCCCCTTCTGGCAGGTCTCGTGGGGCTCGCTCTATCCGACGCTGAGGCGCATGGCCAAGCACGGCGCGGTTGAGAAGGTGGCCGAAGAGGTCCCCCGGAAGCGAGCCAAGGCGGCCGCCAAGACGACCCCGGGGCGCAGGAAGACCGTGTACCGCATCACCGAGCAGGGCGAGAGGCTCTTCGCCGAGATGCTCGAGGAAGCGGGAGCGGTGGACGCCGAGCACTTCACCCTCAAGCTCGCGTTCTTCCGCTACATGCACCCCGAAACCCGCCTCGCGCTGCTCGAGCGCCGGCGTGCCTACCTCCAGGAGAAGCTGGCGCAGCTCAAGGCCAACCTCCGGGAGTACCGCGAGCGGATCGACTCTTACGCCCTCTCGCTGCAGAACCACGATCTGCTCTCGACCGAGAGCGACATCGCATGGATCGACGAACTGATCACCAAGGAGCGGGGCGACGTCGCCCCCAAGCCGTCAACACCATTAGAGGGAAGGGGAGTCTAGTTATGTCCAAGGTCCGCGTCGCCATAATCGGCGTCGGCAACTGCGCGTCGTCACTCGTCCAGGGGGTCGAGTACTACGCGAAGGCTCGCACCGATGAGGCCGTCCCCGGTCTCATGCACGTCGATCTCGGTGGCTACCACGTCTCGGATGTCGAGTTCGTTGCGGCTTTCGATGTCGATGCGAACAAGGTCGGACTCGATCTTGCCGAAGCCATCTGGGCCGAGCCCAACAACACGATCAAGTTCTCGGACGTTCCGGAGACCGGTGTACAGGTCATGCGTGGCCACACCTACGACGGCCTCGGCCACTACTACCGCGAGATGGTCACCGAATCCGCGCTTCCGCCGGTCGATGTCGCCAAGGTCCTCAAGGAGACCAAGGCCGAGGTTCTGATCAACTACCTTCCGGTCGGCTCCGAGCAGGCGGCCCGCTTCTACGCCGAGCAGGCCCTCGAGGCCGGGGTCGGTTTCGTCAACTGCATGCCGGTATTCATCGCCACCAACGAGGACTGGGCGCAGCGCTTCACCAAGCACAACATCCCGATCATCGGCGACGACATCAAGTCGCAGCTCGGCGCCACGATCAGCCACCGCGTGCTTAGCAAGTTGTTCGAGGCGCGCGGCGTCACGATCGACCACACCTACCAGCTGAACTTCGGTGGGAACATGGACTTCAAGAACATGCTCGAGCGCGAGCGTCTCGAGTCTAAGAAGATCTCGAAGACCCAGTCGGTCACTTCGCAGATCACCGCCGGGATCGACCCGGAAGACATCCACATCGGCCCCTCGGACCACGTTCCGTGGCTGAAGGACCGCAAGTGGGCGTATATCCGCATCGAGGGCCGCGAGTTCGGCGACATCCCGATCTCGATGGAGCTCAAGCTCGAGGTCTGGGACTCCCCCAACTCGGCCGGTGTCGTCATCGATGCCGTCCGCTGCATCAAGCTGGCGATGGACCGCGGCGAAGGTGGCCCGCTCCTGGCCCCCTCCTCGTACTTCATGAAGTCGCCGCCGGTGCAGTACACCGACCCGGAGGCTCACGAGCTCGTCGAGGCGTTCATCAAGGGCGACACTCAGGCCGCCCAGCGCATCGACGCCAGCCACAACGGCAACGGCCACAAGACGAACGGCCACATCGATCTAGCCCAGGAACCCGTCTTCGGTCACTGAGCACTGCACCACAGGACGCGATTCAATGGGCCCCGGTCACCAACCGGGGCCCATCGCTTTTCCTAAGGAGAACCGGTCATCGCCCAACGCCCGACCTATGACCGCGATTTCAAGCTGCTGGTGACGGCTCAGTTCCTCGCGCAGGGAGCCGATGGCATCGCCCAGGCAGCATTCGCCGACATCCTGGTTCTCGAGCCAACGAGTCAGGGGACGCCGGGAAGGATCCTCGCCCTCTTCGCGATCACGCTGATCCCCTACTCGATCATCGCTCCGTTCCTCGGGGTCTTCGTCGATCGCTGGGACCGGCGCAAGTTGCTGGCGTGGACGAACGCGATCCGCGCGGTGCTGCTACTGACGATCTTCCTGTGGTCGCGCGCTCTGCCGGGCGACGGGGCCCTGTTCGTCGCAGTCCTCGTTCTCCAGGGACTCGGCCGTCTGTTCCTCGCGACCAAGGGAGCCGTCCTGCCGGTCGTCCTCCACGAACACCATCTGATCAAGGGGAACGCGTTCTCGGGGGCCGGAGGCACGTTGTCGGCGGTGACCGGAGGAGGCATCGGGCTTGCGATCGTCGGCTTCCTGGGAGCCAACGGCACCCTGACGATCGCGGGACTCCTTTACGTCATCCCG
>WHTI01000173.1 GCA_009377815.1 Actinomycetota bacterium | reverse complement strand
GCAACGCAGATCGATCCCGACAGTTTCTGGTTCGCGGTCCCCGATGAGATCCACAAGAAGGTGTATCCGTGGGAGGACTACACGCTGATCGAGTCGACCGTCGAGACCGAGCTTCCCGAGGACGACCTCTTCGCCGGGATCGAGTGACCAGCCACGCTGGGATGCCAACGTTGCAGGGCGTGCGTGCGGCGGCCGAGAGGATCGCGCCCTACCTGAAGCCGACGCCGCTCTATCGATATCCGGCGATCGATCGCCTCGTCGGCGCGGAAGTGTGGGTCAAGCACGAGAACCATCAGCCGGTGGGCGCGTTCAAGGTCCGCGGTGGGGTGAACCTCGTGGCCCAGATGACCAAGCAAGAGCGCGATCGGGGCGTGATCGCCGCCTCGACCGGAAACCATGGCCAGTCGGTCGCCTATGCGTCGCGGCTCTTCGGGGTGGACGCTCGCGTGTGCGTCCCCGAAGGAGCAAACGCGGCCAAGGTCCAGGCGATGGAGGACATGGGAGCAACCGTGATCTTCCACGGCCCCGACTTCGATGCCGCGCGCGAACACTGCGAGGCGCTCGCCGAAGAGCACGGCTACCGGTACATCCACTCCGGCAATGAGCCACATCTGGTGGAAGGGGTCGGCACCTACACGCTCGAGATCCTGACTGAGCAGCCCGACATCGATACCGTCATCGTTCCGATCGGAGGGGGGAGCGGAGCCTCGGGTGCCTGCATCGCCGGGAAGGGCATCAAGCCCGAGCTAACCGTTATCGGGGTGCAAGCCGCTGCAGCACCGGCGGCCTATCGCTCATGGAAAGCACAGAGTCTGTTGACGGACGAGATGAACACCGCCGCCGAGGGCCTCGCGACCCGCACGCCCTTCGAGCTGCCGCAGCGGATCCTGTGGGACATGCTCGACGACTTCGTGCTCGTTTCGGAGGACGAGATAGCTGAGGCGACGGTCACGATGATCGGCTCCACCAGGAACCTGATCGAAGGTGCCGCCGCATCGTCCCTTGCCGGAGCACTCAAGCTGAAGGATCGACTGGTTGGCAAGAAGATCGCGATCATCGCGAGTGGCGGCAACATCACCCTCGATCAGCTGCGAGCGTTACTGAGTCGCTAAATGCTCTTGCGGCGGGCCAGGGCTTGTTCGATGACCGCCATGATCTCGTCGCCGAGGAGTTCTTCGTGTTCTAGGAGCGCATCGCGGAGCGCTTCGACGATGTCCCGGTTCTGTTCGAGGGTGTAGGTCACCTGGTCCTTGTGGCGTTTCAGCAGTTCCTCGACCTCGCGCTTGGTGTCGTCGTTGCTCAGGACCTTGGCGACGATGTTGGGACTGGAGTGGGCTCCGTTGTTGACGGCCTCGTAGCTCACGAGCGAGGAACCCATCCCGAACGAGCCGATCATCTGGGCGGCGATGGCGGTGGCGGCGGTGAGGTCGGACGAGGGGCCGGTGCCGGACTCCCCGAAGAAGATCTGCTCGGCACACATACCGCCGAAGGCGATCTTGATGGTCGATTCGAGCTCCGACTTCGTGCGGGTGAACTTCTCCTCGGTATCCGAGTGGGCCAGGAGTCCGAGGGCCTCGCGGCGTTTGATGATCGAGAGCACCTCGAGCTTGCGCTTGCTCTCCGACATGTAGGCGGCCACCGCGTGCCCTGCCTCGTGGGTCGCGATCAGGTCGCGTTCGCGCATGCTGTAGGCGACCGGGTTGGCGAGACCGATCTCCTCGGACAGGCGGGCCCTCTGGATGTCGCGCCAGCTGAGCTCCTTGCGTCCGTCACGGATGGCCCACACCAGAGCTTCATCGAGGATGTGCTCGAGCATCGCGGGGCTGTAGCCGAGGGTCATCGACGCGAGTTCATCGCGCAGTTCGGGGCCATTCAATTCACCCGCGTGACTGCGCTTGTCGAGGAAGTAGTTGATCAGGTCGCGGCGACCGGCACGTCCGGGGAGATCGAAGTAGAGCGTGCGGTCGAATCGCCCAGGTCGCATCAGTGCGGGATCGAGCGAATCGGCTCGGTTGGTCGCCCCGATGATCAGGATGTTGCTGTACGGGGCGGGCTTCTTCCTGATCTGGTTCTTGGTGGAGCGGAACATGTTGACGAGATCGATGAAGCGGTTCTTCATCCGGCCCCAGAAAGCGGGCGTGTCGAATGACTGCAGCTGGATCAACAGTTCGTTGACCATGCTGCCGGCGTCGGTCGTTCCCATCCTCCAGCTCGTCATCGAGGAGCGTCCGTGAGGCGCGATCTGCTCGACCCCGCCGCGGCGTCCGCCGACGGCGTCGATCTCTTCGATGAATCCGATCGCGCCGCCTTCCTTGCGGGCCGCCTTCTTGAGCTCCTTGAAGAAGGACCGGATCTTGAAAGCGGTCATCCCGAAGAACATCGACTGGAACGCGGGAGCGGAAACGAAGAAGAACGGCACGCCGGCCTCCGACGACATCGCCTTGGCGAGGTGTGTCTTGCCGGTACCGGGCTTGCCTTCGAAGAGGATGCCTCGTCGAGGGTTCCCGCCGAGGTCCTCGCGGAACTCCTTGTAGGTGAGGAAGATCTGCAGGGTTCGGGTGACCTCCTCGAGAACGACGTCTACACCGCGCACATCGTCGAAGCGCACGTCGAGTTGATCGGGGCTGTAGCGGATGTGAGGGGACTTCCCCTGCGCCAGCGGCATCAGCATCATGGCGCCGATCACGGCGATCAGAAGGATCGGAAGAAGGATGAACATCGCGTCGGGACCGAGGCTCGGGAGACCGAAGCCGATCGGGTTCCCCTCGATCGCACGCCGGCCGAAGTAGATCGCGACCGGGAGCGCGAGGAGCGCAACGAATCGAAGCCTGCGGAGGCGGTTCTTCTCGCGGAGCTTGTGAACGCCCGCGCGATGCTCCTCCGCTACGGCTCGGAAAGCATCGGGCTTAGGCGCGGCCTTCTTGGGGTCGGCTTTGGGCTCGACCTCGGCCGGCGAGGTCGGTTCCACTCTCTTCAAATCTGCTCCCTGACTTAGCCCCGAGGGGGCGGGTCCTCATGTGGGGCTTTCGGGCCCCTTGCTTATGAGGTCGGCTCGCCGGGGGGTACACCTTTAACCCCGAGCGACCCATAAGCCACGGGTCCGAGCAGAAAAGGCAGTGAGATCGCGAAAGCCAGCCCCCTCACGAGGCCCACCCCGGCCCAGGCGGCCTCGTCGTAGAGGGCCTCGGAGGCGATATCGCCGATCCGGGAGAGCAGCAACCAGACCAATCCGGCGAGGACGGCGGCCGAAAGGGTTACGCCGGGGGCTCCAAGAAACGGGGCGAGACGCGGCCGCACCACCCCGCGGGCCAGCGCGGTGGAGGCCTTCGGGACCAGGCCGGCGTCGTCGTCATCGAAGACTTTTCGAGCGGCCCCCAGAAACACGGACAGGAGCAAGAGTTCGGCGAGGAGCACGATCGTTCGGGCTCGATCGGCCTCGTCGAGGCGATCGGCATCGACGCCGAGGATCTCCTCGGTCTCGAACTCCCTGATCTGCGTCTCGATCTCCCTGACGCGCACCGCATCCCGGTACACGTACGTGACGACGAGGTTGAGGGGCACCAGAACGATCGCCACCACGAAGAAGAGCGTGGAGAAGTTCCGGAAGGTCGCCCTCAGGCCCCGATCGAGCATCGGGGGAGTCTAGTGCGAGCGCCGCTGGCATAGGGTTTCGACGGTGAAGATCCTTCTGTGGCATGGGTACCTGCTTCGAGGGTCCGGCTCCAACATCTACTGCGCCAACACCGCGGCGGCGTGGCGGGCTAAGGGGCACGATGTCCTCGTCCTGTGCCAGGAACGAGACGTCCTAGGCCTCGACTTCGTCGATTCAGCCGGCGTGTTCGCACCGGACAACCTGTCCTTCACCACGACGGATACCGGCGTGCCGGCGGCCGCGGGACGGGTACGGGTGGTGAACCCCGACATCGGCGAGATCCTCCCGGTCTACGTCTTCGATGAGTACGAGGGCTTCAGCGCCAAGTTGTTCGTCGACCTCGCAGACGATGAGCTGCGCGACTACACCGATCGCAACGTCAGCGCGCTCGCTACCGCGATCTCCGAGTTCGAGCCCGAGGCGTTGATCACCGGCCACGAGGTGATGGGTCCTTTCATCGCCAAGCTGGCGTGCGAGCCAACCGGGACGCCGTTCATCGCCAAACTTCACGGGAGCGCCCTCGAGTACGCGGTGAAGCTCGAGAAGCGCTACCGGGATTACGCGTCCGAGGGACTATCGGCCGCGGCGCGGGTGATCGGGGGCAGCAACTACATGGTCGAGGAGGCCTCCCGTGTGATCCCGGGCTGGCGAGACAAGGCCGAGGTGATCAATCCCGGATGCGACGTCGAGCTTTTCCGGCCGGCAGAGCGAACCGATGATCCTCCGACGGTCGCGTTCGTGGGCAAGCTCATCGCCTCGAAGGGGGTGCACAACTTTCTTGCCTCGCTGGGGCTGACGACGATCCCCGGTCTACGGGCGGTGGTGGTCGGGTATGGGGGGTTCGAGGTGCCCCTGCACGCGCTGTGGCATTCGCTGCACACCGGGGCGCGTGACGAGGCCCTGGCGATCGCCCGCCGTGGCGAAGAAGGGCCGTTGGACGCGCTCGAGGAGTTCCTGGCCTCGGCCGAGGACGACTACTTCGCGCGGGCGGCCGAGATCCCGTTGGAGTTCACGGGACGGCTCGATCACGGACCCTTATCACTGGTGCTACCGACCTTCGACGTGCTGGTCGTGCCCTCCGTGCTGCCGGAGGCGTTCGGGATGGTGGCCGCCGAAGCGGCCGCCGCCGGAGTGATCCCGATCGTTCCGGACCATTCGGGGATCGGAGAGATCGGAGCCGCCGTGGAGGAGGCACTCGGACGTCCCGGGTTCGTCACCTTCGACGCGGCGGACCCGATAAACGGCATCGCCGCCGCCATCGACCGGGTGCTCGCCCTGTCCCCGCCGGAACTGGCCGAGGCCCGGGCGGCGGTGGTCGCACTGGCCCGTTCCCGCTGGGCCTGGACGCGCGTTGCCGACCTCCTGCTGGCCGCCGCAACGCGGCGCTAGGCCCGGGTCGCTAGGCTCTCACCATGCCGTTTACCAACGACGGAACCGAGAACCTGATGCGATGGGATCGCAGGTCGCCCGGCTTCCTCGAGGTTTGGTACGCGACGGTCAATCACGCAGAGACCGGCTCGGGCCTGTGGCTCCGCTACACGTTGACCGCCCCCGATGACGGCCCCGCTTACTGCGATCTCTGGGCCGTCTGCTTCGAT
>WHTI01000329.1 GCA_009377815.1 Actinomycetota bacterium | reverse complement strand
GGGCGGGCGGCGCCAGGTACATGAACCACGGCTCCTCGGTGGTCCGCTCGATGAAGTCGGTGGCTTGGTCGCCGACGTAGGTGGTGCCGTAGGTGCCGACCCGGGTGACCACGCCCTGGGTGTTCCAGATGCCCCCGGGGTAGGCCTTGGCCGACTTCGGGATGATCGCCCATTCGTCGAAGTGGGGCGGCGGCTCGAAGACGTCCCAGGCGTTGAGGTACTTGCCGAAGGCTGCGGTGCGGTATCCGTTGTCGCCCAGGACCCGTTGGATCGTGGCGTCGTGGTCGAGGTTACCGACCCCCTGCTGCCCGTTGGTCGTGACCCGGTGGTTGTGGGCGTAGCGCCCGGTCATGAGGGTCGCCCGGGACGGACAGCACACCGGCGTCGTGGCGTAGGCATTCGGATACCTCACCCCGGTCTCCCCCATCCACGCCCGGGTGATCGGCATCGTCTCCATCGTCCTGAGCGGCTGATCGTCGGCGACCACGAGGAGGATGTTGGGCTTCTCGGAGGTGAGCTTGACCTCCGCCTTCGCGTTCTCCTCCATCGGTGACCCGGTGGCGATCAGCAATACCGCGCTGATCAGGACACAGATGATGGTCCCCGGACGGGGACGCAGGACGGCACGGGACGACTCGGGGTTCATACGATCCTTAGTTTGCAGGAAGGGTGCGGTACCAGCATGGAATCAGGAGTCACCCGCCGGGTCAACCCTTTTGCCCGTTTGCCCCGAATCGATCGCCGCGCACCGAGGTCCAATGGGCTCGAAGTCCTCAGAGTCCCTGTCTAGGGTTACGGATATCCTGTTTGATACAGTTATGGCAACCGCGGGGGCGGACGCCGCCGTGTCAACGGGAGGTGGGCATTGACCGCATCACGAAGCATTCCGCGCAGGTCGCTGGCGTTCCTCGGCGCACTGGCGATCCTCTTTGCTCTGGTTGTACCGTTGGCCGGCGATGCCGCGGCCAGCGTCGACAACTCGTTCGATCTCCAGGTCACGCCTGAGACCGGAACGATCGGCACCAACGCCACCCACGTGCTGACGGCCACGATGGATCCCTTCTGCGACGAGGCGCCTGGCTGTGAGATCGACTTCGAGGTGGAGTCCGGCCCGGCGGTGTCGGTCACGGCCGACGACGGAACCACCCCGCGCACCACGGATGCGGACAACACGCCGCTGACCCCCGATATGACGTGCACCGTCCTGCCCACGCAGACCACTTGCACGGTCGACTTCACGTCGACCACGGCAGGGTCCAACACCATCCGTTCGTGGGTCGACGACGACAAGGACAACGCGACCTTCGACGCGGACGCCACCGAGGGTGCGGTCGAAGAGACGACCCCCGGGGCGCGTACCGAGATCGATGACACCGACGTGGTCACGGTGGACTGGTTCCTCGCGCTTCCGGCCAACGCTGCGCTCGACTGTACGCCGGAGACCCAGACGCTGCCCTCGAGCGGTGCGGGATCGGGGGCGTCGATCACTTGTAAGGCGTTCAACGACAACGGCGCCGGCGGCGGCACCGCCGACAACGAGGTCCAGGACGGCACCGAGCCCGCCATCTCCGGGCTGCCGATCGACGGTGAGAACCTGAACGGTGGCAACGACCCGGATAACGGCAACACGACCCCTGCCGACTACAACAACTTCTGCACCACGACCGCTAACGGGTCCTGTACCGGAACGGTCCCCGCGTCCGAGTCTCAGGGAACCAACGCGAACATATGTTTCTGGGCGGACCCGGACAATGACGCGCTGTCCAATGGCGCCACGACCAGTGATGGAAGTGATTGTGCCGAGGG
>WHTI01000454.1 GCA_009377815.1 Actinomycetota bacterium | reverse complement strand
GCGATCCTGCCCGCATAGCCCCGGTAGTCCTGGTACTCCATGCGGTGTGGTCTGACGACGTACTGGACGGGGAAACGGGAGTCGATCAGGTTGCGGTCGGAGGCGATGTGGATCTCCTCCAGCAGGGGGAGCACCGCCGGGCCCCGGTACCAGGGAGTGTGATCGGACTCGGTGACGACATTGTCGCCGACGAGCGCCGACACCGGGACCGTCCTCAGGTCGTGGAGGTCGAGACGGGTGGCGAACTGCTTGAAGTCGGCGACGATCTCGTCGTACCGCTCCTCGGAGTAGTCGACCAGATCCATCTTGTTGACACAGAGGATGAGGTGGGGCACCTGGAGGAGGGATGCCAGGAAGGAGTGGCGCCGGGTCTGCTCGAGGACACCGTGACGGGCGTCGACGAGGATGAGGGCGATGTCGGCGGTGGAGGCGCCCGTCACCATGTTCCGGGTGTACTGGATGTGACCCGGGGTGTCGGCGAGGATGAACTTGCGCTTCGGGGTGGCGAAGTAGCGGTAGGCGACATCGATGGTGATCCCCTGCTCCCGCTCGGCGCGGAGCCCGTCGGTGAGGAGGGCGAGATCGATATAGTCGGTCCCCCGCCGCTTGGAGGCCTCCTCGATGGCGTCGAGTTGATCCTGGAAGATCTGCTTGGTGTCGTAGAGGAGCCGTCCGATCAAAGTCGACTTCCCGTCATCGACCGACCCCGTGGTGGCAAGACGTACTAGTTCCATCTCGAAAACCCCAGCGTCACGTTCTCCCCCCTCGGAGGAGGGGGGAGTGGGCCCGGCGGCGGAGCCGTCGGGGTCGAGGGGGGCAAAACCCACGACGTCACACCCCTCCGCATCGTTGCGGTCGCGACCTCTCGCAGACCGTCCCTCCCACTGCCTCCGTCGTGCCCCCCTACCTGCCGTGCCCCCATACCTCCCGGACCTCCGGTCCGGCAGGGACCTTTCCCCCTCCTGCGGAGGGGGAACAAAGGAACCTTCCCCCCACTGCGTGGGGGGACAACCGAAAACCCCAGCGTCACGTTCTCCCCCCTCGGAGGAGGGGGGAGTGGGCCCGGCGGCGGAGCCGTCGGGGTCGAGGGG
>WHTI01000334.1 GCA_009377815.1 Actinomycetota bacterium | reverse complement strand
CGGAATCGTGATATTTCTCGGCCGCCTTGAGAACGGACATGGCCTCGATCTTGGCCTGGGCGGGGTCATAGACACCGCAGAAGAGATCGCAGTGGGCGTAGACGACTGTTGCGTTCCGGAACATTCTTCCTCCTTGTGGTCGGTGACACCCAACATACACTCCCCGTGGTGCTTCCTCTAAGACGATTCGTGGTCGACGAAGACTCGATGGTTCCCGCGCTCCATGCCGGGGACCGTCTCATCGGTCTGAGAATGCGAACGCCTCGACGGGGAGCAATCGTGTGTTTCCCCCATCCGAACAGAGACGACTTCTGGCTCGTGAAGAGAATCATGGCGACACCCGGGGACGACGTGGAGATCAGGAACGGCGACCTGTCGGTGAACGGTCGGCCCAGTCGAGACCTCAAGGAGGATCTCCGGCCTCTCGAACCCGACGGCCGTT
Organism: Actinomycetota bacterium; assembly: GCA_009377815.1. Taxonomy (GTDB): domain Bacteria; phylum Actinomycetota; class CADDZG01; order CADDZG01; family WHSQ01; genus WHTI01. The sequence goes on along the minus strand of WHTI01000334.1, from coordinate 1,352 downwards.
GGGAAGTAGGATCGGGCGAGATGTTCGTGCTCTCCGATGCCCATCATTCCACCCGTGCCGACTCGCGGAAGTACGGGCCGGTTCCAATCCGTGGCAGTTATCGGGTCATTGGCCGAACCGGATGAGGCGAGCCGGCCCCTCCTTGGACACGACATCTTTTGTCTCGGCAGTCGAGCACCTCGTCGCCCAAGACCCCCCTCTCGCCACCGTGGTTGACACCCACGGCCTACCCCCGATGTGGAGACGTCCCCCTGGTTTCCCTGCACTCGTGTTGTTCATCCTCGAACAACAGGTGTCGCTGGCGTCAGGCAAAGCGGTGTTCGACCGACTGCGGGATGAACTAGGAGCAATCGAGCCCGCAAGGGCGATCGCCGCCGGACCAACCCGGATCCGGGGCGTCGGTGTCACCCGCCAGAAGACGGGCTATATCATCGGACTCGCCGAGGCGATCATTTCCGGTGAAGTCGACATCGACGGGCTCGGCGCCCTCGACGACCACACGGCCCGGGAGCGACTGCTCGGGATCAAGGGAGTGGGACGGTGGACCGCCGACGTCTATCTTCTCTCCTGCCTCCTCAGACCCGACGCGTGGCCGGTGGGCGATCGCGCCCTCCAGGTCGGGGTCGGTGAGCTACTGGGGACACCCCAGATCCCCGACCAGGTCGAGCTGGAGGAGATCGGCGAGAGGTGGCGCCCCTATAGGGCGGTGGCGGCCCGGCTCGTTTGGCACAACTATCTGCGTGAGAGGGGTCGGGCCGAAACCGAGGTGGCGGGTCTCTAGGAGGAACCCGACGCGGAACACACGTCACAACGGGTCGCAGCGGGTTACGCTCGACATATATGAAAGAGTTCGTGGTCAACATGGAAGCCCGACCCGGCCGACTCGCAGCTCTTACCCGTCTTCTCGGCGCCGCAGGGGTGAACATCGAGGCGCTCACCGGCTACTCGCACGACGGTGTGGGGACCTTGCGGATCATCGTTGACGACGCCACCTCCACCAAGCGTGTGCTTCGGGAGTCGGCCATCGGCTTCACCGAGCATGCCGTGCTCACCACCAGCATGGCGCACCGACCTGGTGAGCTGGGACGCGTCACCGGGGCGTTGGCCGATGCCGACATAGGCATTGACGCCATCTACGTGCTCCGGACCGATGCCGATGGCATCGAACTGGCGATCTGCGTCGAGGACGCCGAGGCCGCCCGCAACGCCCTTCCGGTGCGGGGTTCGGTCTGATCCGGAAATGACCTAGATAGGGCGAGAGCAGCCCTACGATGTCTCGATGCGCAGATCACTCATTCCTATTGTCGCGCTCACGGTTCTGTTGTCGGCGTGCAGTTCCGCCGCCAATTCGG
>WHTI01000049.1 GCA_009377815.1 Actinomycetota bacterium | reverse complement strand
CTTGCGGCCGGTGGCGACCAGGAGGCGTTCGGAGCGGAGGGTTCGGCCGTCTCCCAGCGTCATCTCGATCCCTCCGGTGCTCGATGACACCCCCTTGGCCCCGACGCCGGTATGGACCTCGATCCCCTCTTCGGTCAGGGCCTCTTGGATCGCGGCGCCGTTCTCCGGTTCCTCGGAGGGAAGCAGGTGATCGGCCATCTCGACGACGGTCACTCTCGAGCCGAACCGGTGAAAGACCTGGGCGAGCTCGAGGCCGACCGCACCCCCGCCCATCACTATCATCGAGGCCGGAACCCTCTCGGTTTCGATCGCGTCTCGGTTGGTCCAGTAGGGGACCGAGTCGAGACCCTTCACCGGTGGGATCGCGGGCTCGGTTCCGGTGGCGATCACGATGCCCGTGGTCGCCTCATAGCGATCGCCGTCGATCTCGACGGCTCGGGGACCGACGATGCGAGCCGAGCCCTTGATGACGGTGGAGCCCTTCTTCTCGTGGCGTTCAACCGCGACCTTGTCGTTCCAGTTGTCGGTCGCTTGGTCGCGGATCCGCTTGGCAACGGGCGCCCAGTCGGAGGAGATCTGGGTCCCGCCGGCGAGGCCGGTCACTCGGGCGGCTTCGGCGAGCGTGTCCCCGGCCCGGATCATCATCTTCGACGGGACGCAGCCCCAGTAAGGGCATTCACCGCCGACAAGCTTCTTCTCGACCGCGAGGACCTTCAGGCCCGCGGTCGCGGTCCGCCCGGCGACCTCTTCACCGCCCACGCCCATCCCGATGACGATGAGGTCGTAGGTCTCAGCCATGGTTGGTTCCCTCCGATCGAGCCAGTGTGTCCCGGTGTTCCTACCCCGGGATCGACGCTATGCCCAAGGGGGACCCTAGAAGTCGTTGACCCAGTCGTGGATCGTGTGCCACCTATTGTCCTGGCTGCACTTGGCCTCCGAGACGTGGACCTCGCCGGCGCCGAAGTGATCCTCCGGCGTGAAGCTCAGGTGAGGGCCGATCCCGTTGAAGAAGTCGCCCCGCTCCAGGGCGTACATGAACTTCTCCCTGGTCAGGTCCTTGCCGGCTTTCAAGAGCATCTCGTGTAGTGCCTTGGCGGAGGACCACCCGAGCCACATGAAGTCGTCCCCGTCGTTCTCCTCCGGATAGATCGCGCGGACCGCCTGGCGGAACTCGGGGTCGTACTTGTTGCTGTCGACCCATGCCGGGAACGGCGAGAACATCTTGGCACCATTGAGCGAGCCACTGCGACAGCCCGCGGTCGCGACGGCGTCGAAGGTGAACTGGATGCCGGCCCCCACCCACTGCGGGTGATACGCCTGCGCGCCGGACGCGTTGAGCATCTGCAACCAGAACACCGGAGCCAGCAGCAGGTTCACGTTGTCGATCCCGCGCTGGTTGAGTTCGGTCGCGATGGCCTGTGCTTCGCTGGCCCCCGCGGTCTTCGGCACCGCGCGGTCGTAGTCGACCGAGAGCCCCGCGTCGTCCATAGCTTTGATGAACGCGTCGTGCCCGTCTTTGAACGATGCGGTGTTGAACCAGACGATCGCGTTCTTCTCGTTCGCCGCGCCGAGATCGCTCTTGAGGAAGTCGGCGATCAGGGGTTGCTGATCCGGATAGGTCATCGACACCGCGAAATAGTTCGGGAGGCCGGTCAGTCCGACCTCGGTAACTCCGGCCGAGAGGTAGGGAACCCCGACGGATGCTGCGTAGCGAGCGCAGGCCTGGATCTGATCCGTCCCTGCGGCTCCCTGGAGCAGGAAGACCTCGTCTTCCTCGACCATCTGGCGACACACGGATACTGCCTGGGAGGGGTTGTAGTTGTCGTTCCGCAGCACCACATCGACGCTCCGTCCGTGGATCTTCACCCCGTTGCGCTCGAGCCAGCGCCAGTAGATCGCCGCACCCTTGTTGGCCGAGTCGGACGGGACGGGAGCGGCGCCGGTGATGGGGGCGTGGGCTCCGATCTTGATGACGGTGGCACTCACCCCGGTGGTGTCGCCGCTCGTGGGGGGCGGCGCTTCAGGGTCGTCCGGGCCATCGGAGTCATTCGTGCCGGATGGGGTTGTTGAGTCGTCGGCGGTGGAGGTCGAGTCGGTCGTTCCGAGGTCCTCGGCGGTGGCGATGATCTCGCCGGTCTCGGGATCGATCAGGTTGCCCTCGGCATCGAGGACCCCGCCGGACGCGCCGATCAGCCCCGCGGCGGATGCTTGGTCGGCAACATTGGGCTTCTGACCGCAAGCGGCCGCCACGAGGATGGCGCAGAGCGTCGCTGCTATCCGTACGGCCGTTGATCGTGACATCCCCTATTCCCCCTGGTGCAGCGGGCACTTTGCGCCCGTCCCTATCTTCGGAAGGTTCGGTGCAGCAGGTCCGATTCCTCCCGGTCTGTAGGACTTCTTGGGAACTCGACGGGCTCATCCGGGGGGCTCTCGACCCTCGGTCCGGCGGTAGTGCCACGCAACCAGGACGGTTACCGAGCCGATGAGGAAGGCCACCAAGTTGGGGACGACGAGGGCCCAGTTGTCGATCGAGATCCCATAGGCGAACCACAGCAAGAACCCGAACAACAGGACGCTGAAGTACCCGATCGACACGTCCCGCGATGATCTCCGGCGGACCATCCGGCGGATCTGCAGGATCGGGGACAGAGCCATTACGACCCCCCAGGTCGCTGCACCGATCGCGAGGGCGGTTGTGACCACGGGTGCACCTCCAGATAGAGCCAACTTGACCGCGCTCTTTGCTGCAGACCGTGTTCACTTCCGAGGGTCCATGGAAGGAGGAGCGCGCGCACGACCTCGATCAGTCTAGTCGGCTCACGTCTGGGTAGGGATGTGCTCTGCTTACCCCTCGACGCTGATCACTACGGATCGGAGTGAGAATGAAGCTCTTCAAGCTCGCCGGCCCCATCCCCAGGGCCGCCGCGGTGCTCTACGCGACCTACAGGTGGATGGAGGACCACACCGACGAGGTCGAGAGGTGGTCCCAGAAGGCCATCGATCATGCGGAGGGCAAGCGATACGAGGTCGCGGTGCTGCCCCCGGCTCGTGCACTCAAGGTCACTGCGCTGTGGATGAGGAACAACCGGAGGAGCGCCGCCCGCACCTAGAGCGAACCCGCGCCAGACCACGGTCCCGGGGGCCCATAAGGCCCTATCAACAGAGTTCATCCAAAGAGCCTGTTGATTCCAGCTAGGGCAGCTATGACAATGGGTCTACTGCGCTCCAAAGACGGTGGCGTAGCCGCGAGGTTCGAAGGAGGGTCCGTGTTCTCAGGTTCTCGTACGGGGAAGGCGTTAAGGCGCGCTGTGCTCCCGATGGCGATGGTGGTTGCAATGGTGCCGGTGCTGAATGCGCCGGCGCAAGAAGAACAGAGTCCGACGAAGGCGCTGAAGAAGGGCAAGGTCCAGCTTCAGATCCTGTCGCTGAACGACTTCCACGGAAACCTCGAGCCCCCGAGTGGCTCCTCGGGCCGGATCACACTGCCGGACGATGAGGGTGGGGGAACGGTCGATGCCGGTGGCGCGCAGTACCTCGCGACCCACCTCGACCTGTTGAGGGAAGGCCAGGACCACTCGATCTTCGTGGCGGCCGGCGATCTCATCGGAGCGAGCCCGTTGCTCTCGGCGTTGTTCCACGACGAGCCGACGATCGAGGCGATGAACCTCATGGACCTCAAGATCTCGTCGGTCGGTAACCACGAGTTCGACGAGGGCTCCAAGGAACTGCTTCGGATGCAGCGCGGCAAGTGTCACCCCGACGACGGGTGCCTCGACGGCGACGGGTTCGAGGGTGCGGACTTCCAGTACCTCTCTGCCAACGTCTTCAAGAAAGGCAAGAAGAACAAGACCCTTCTGCCCGCTTACAAGATCAGGAAGTACGAGGGGATCAAGGTCGCGTTCATCGGGCTCACGCTCGAGGGCACTCCTGACATCGTGACGCCCACAGGGGTCGCTGGTCTCAACTTCAGGGACGAGGCGAACACGACCAACAAGCTCGTCAAGAAGCTGAAGACGAAGAAGGGTGTCAAGGCGTTCGTTGTTCTCATCCACGAGGGTGGATTCCCGACCGGTTTCTACGATGAGTGCCCCGGTATCTCGGGCCCGATCGTCGACATCGTCGAGCGGACATCCCCGCAGGTTGACATGTTCATCAGCGGGCACACGCACACGGCCTACAACTGCGTGATCGACGACCGTCCGGTGACGAGCGCAAGTTCGTTCGGTCGGATCGTGACGGAGTACAACGCGGAGCTCGACAAGGGGACGAAGGACTTCTCCTCGATCGAGGTCGGCAACGTGATCGTGACCCGGGACGTCGAGGAAGATGCATCGATCCTGTCTCTGGTCGCGAAGTACGCCGAGCTATCCGAGGAGCTGCGCAATGAGGTCATCGGTTCCATCGATGGCGACATCGTGCGGGCCGCCAACGCCGCCGGTGAGTCACCGCTCGGAGATCTCATCGCGGATGCTCAGCTCGAGTCCACGTCCACGGAAGCACTTGGGAATCCCGTGGTCGCGTTCATGAACCCGGGCGGTATCAGAGCCGATCTCACCTATGCCGCCGCGAAGGAAGAGGCCGACGGCGAGGTCACCTACGAGGAGGCCTTCACGGTGCAGCCGTTCAGCAACGTGCTGACCGTGCTGACCATTACCGGTGCCCAGATCGAGGAGCTGCTCGAGCAGCAGTGGGACCAGGATGTGCCCAAGGTGCTCCAGGTATCGGAGGGCTTCACCTACGCCTGGGATCCGGATGCCCCGGCCGGCGATCGGGTCGACCCGGCCAGCATCATGCTGAACGGTGTGGTGATCGACCCTCTGGCCGAGTACCGCGTGACGGTCAACAACTTCCTGGCCGAGGGAGGAGACGGCTTCGCCGTCCTCACCGAAGGTACCAACTCGCAGGGTGCGGACATCGACGTCGATGCGTTCGTGGACTACATCGGGGCACACAGCCCCGTGCCGGTCCCCGTCCCCGATCGGATCATGCTGGTTCCGTAGACCGAGGCGATCTGGATACAAGAGCGGGGGCCGGGTTACCGGCCCCCGCTTCGCGTTCGCAGCTTTCCGCAGGAGGCGCCGAGGGCGTAAGTTGACCCCTGAGCCGACGACGTCCAAGGGAGCCTGGGTGCCACAGATCAACGAGAGTTTCGAGGTCGACCAGCCGGTGCAGGTGGTCTGGGATTTCTTCCAGAATGTTCCTCAGGTCGCGGAATGCATGCCCGGGGTGGAACTCCTCGACGCCGCCGACGGCGAGGTCTACAAGGGCAAGATGAAGGTCAAGCTCGGCCCGATCAGCGCCCAGTTCCAGGGCGAGGCCCGGATCGATGACCTCAACGAGGCTGCCAAGTCCGGAACGATCTCCGCCAAGGGCGTCGATCAGAAGGGCGGGAGCCGGGCGAACGCGACCGTCAAGTACGCGCTGACCTCGGCGGGGAACGGGACCAAGGTCGATATCGTTGCCGACGTGAGCCTCCAGGGGGCCATGGCGCAGTTCGGTCGCTCCGGGCTGATCCAGGACGTCTCGAGCCAGCTCACACGGGAGTTCGCCGGATGTCTCGGGGGAAAGCTGATGGCGTCCACGCCCGAGGAGGCCGCCGAGGTCAAGGCGGGCGACGTCAAGGGCTTCACCCTGTTCTTCAGCACCCTGTGGGCGCGCATCCGTCGGCTATTCGGAGGATCCAAGGGGAGATAGGTGTTCTCCACGATCGGAGACGCGGCGCGCGCGATCGCCGCGGGGGAGGTCTCTCCACTCGAGGTCACGGAGTTTTGCCTCGCCCGGATCGAAGCCGTCGACGACGATCTGAATGCTTTCCTGCACGTCGACGCCGAGGGAGCGCTGGCGGCCGCGACGGAAGCGACGAAGCGCACCGGCCCGCGGGGTTCACTCTTCGGCATCCCTTTCGCCGTCAAGGACCTGATCGACGTCGCGGGGATGCCGACCACCGCCGCCTCGGAGGTCTTCGCGCGTAACCCGGCGGCCGATGCTCCGGTCGTCGCTCGCCTGCGCGATGCGGGGGCGATCGTGATCGGCAAGACCAACCTCGATCCGTTCGCCTATGGGGTGTTCACCGAGCCGACCCGGAACCCGTGGGATCGCTCGCTGATCCCCGGCGGCTCCAGTGGGGGATCGGCGGTCGCGGTCGCGGCGGGCATGAGCTTGGGCGCGCTCGGCACCGACACCGCAGGATCGATCCGCATCCCAGCCTCTTTCTGCGGAGTCGCGGGACTCAAGCCGCGCAACGGCGCCGTGCCGGTCGACGGGATCGTCGCGCTGTCACCGTCACTCGATTCTTGCGGGCCCCTGGCGCGATCGGTCGAGGATCTGGCAGTGATGTGGGAGGCGATCACCGGCACGACTCCGGCCCCGGTCGATGCTCCGCGCATCGGGTTCGCCGGCGACGAAGTGCTCGGCGAGATGGACCCGGAGATCGCCGGTTCCTACCAGGCGGCGATCGCGCTCCTTGGGGAGGCGGGGATCGAGCTCGTCGAGGTGGAACTCCCGGATTTCTCGGCGTGGGGGCGGCCGGCCAGCTACGTGCTCGTGAACGAAGCTCTGACCGTGCACCGTTCGGCCGGGTGGTATCCCGATCGCGCCGAGCGATACACCGAGGAGGTACTCGGGAATCTGAGGTACGCCGAGGATCTGCCGGCCGAGAAGCTGGCCGCCGAGATCCGTCCCCTCGATGGTCTGCGTGCGGCGTTCCACGACGCCCTTGGAGGTGTCTCCGCGCTGCTGCTACCGACGACCCCGCTGAGGGCTCCGTCGGTCGAAGGCATCTCGACCGACCCCAAACTGCGACGGAAGGTCACGCGGGAGGTCGCTCGCTTCGCCACCGCGGTGAATTGCTGTAGCGCCGCGGCGGTCACGATCCCGTGGGAGGTCGTGGATGGACTGCCGGTCGGGATCGATGCGGTCTCCCGCACGGAAGCGACCGCCCTCGGGGTGGCCCTTCGGCTCGAGGACCTGGCCCCCGGGGTGGGGGTCCCGCCCGAGGGGTCGTGACGCGCGTGCGGATCGCCCATCCGGTGGTTGATGCCGCCCGAGGGGGCGCCCGCGGGACGAGCCTCGGGGGCGGGGGAGGAGCGGTCTACCTCGCCATGCCGGACGACGTCGTCGCCCTGACCGGACCGGAGACCCCGGAGATGCCGAACGGGATCGCGCTGCCCGGGCCGGTTCCCGAGCTCCCGTCCGGCACCTCGGTCACCCTTGCCCCTGGGGGCCTCACCTGGTCGGGCGGGAGCATCGCCCTCGACGACGCCGAGGTCTACGACCCAACGGTCCCGACGATCGAGCCCGGTCCCTGGCTCCACGAGCGCGCCGCCTACATCAACGCCCTACCCGCTGAGCCGGAGCTGGCCCTCGAGGGGACCGAGATCCTGCGCCGGGCGATCGAGTCGCTCGACGTCGACCTCGCCCTGGAGGCCGCCCGAGTCCTCACCGGCCGCGGTGGGGGCCTGACCCCCGAGGGCGACGACCTCCTCGCCGCGGCCGCCGGAACCGCCCACGCCCTGGCCTGGCCGGCCCCCTGGATCCGAGCCCTCACGCACCTCTCAAGTCCCTCAGGCGCCACCAAGCAAGCACCTGGGACCACAGAGGTGCAGAACGCGCCACCCGAACCTGAGGCGAGGACGACCAGGTTGTCGGCCTCGCTGCTCCGGCATGCGGCCGAGGGGCGCCTGATCGCTCCGATGCTTGCCCTCCTGGATCCGAATGGGGTCGAGTGGCGGGTAGCCGTGGACCGGCTGGCCGTCCTCGGTCATTCGACCGGACGGGCTTATCTCCGGGCCGCAGCCCTGGTCATGGCGGCCTCCCCTGGGCCAGACTGAGCAGATGTCTTCGAACCTCACCTCGGGCCGGACGATCCGAACCGTCCTCGAGACCTGGGCCGAGACGGCTGCGGAGGCTCCGTTCCTGCGTTTCGAGTCCGAGGACGGATCGTCGATCGAGCGTTCCTACGGAGAGATCTACGAGCGTGCGCTCCGGGCCGCCGAGGTCCTCGTCGCGACCGGAGTGGGGGCCGGGGACCGCGTGCTGGTGCACCTGCCGAATCGGGCGGACTTCTTCGATGCCTGGTTCGGGTGCGCGGTGCTCGGCGCGGTGATGGTGCCGACCAACCCGCTCCTCACGCCGAGCGAGCTCAACTTCGAGATCGGCCATTCCGGAGTCGTCTCCGCGATCACGACCCCCGAGTTGGCGGAGGGGGTCGATGCAGCCCGGAAGGGCACCGACCTCGCGCAGGTGATCACGACCGGCAACGATCTCGAGGATCGCCTCGCGAGCGCGGGGACGTTCGATGGTCCGGGGCCGGTCGATCGCGATCCCGCAGCGATCCTCTACACCTCGGGCACCACGAGCCGGCCTAAGGGCGTGATCGTCACCCACGCGAACTACATCTATGCGGGTGACGTGGTCGCGCAACACCTGCGCATCACGAGCGCCGATCGCTGGCTGGTCGTGCTCCCGCTGTTCCACGCCAACGCGCAGTACTACTCGACGACGTCGGCGCTGGTCTCGGGCGCCTCGGTCGCGGTGATGGACCGATTCAGCGCATCGCGCTGGGGTGAGCAGGCGCGTCGCAATGAAGCAACCCTGGCCAGCCTGTTCGCGGCGCCGATACGGATGATCCTGGCGGCCCCCGGATCGAGCGGGGACGCCGACAATCAGCTGCGTGCGGTGATCTTCTCGCAGAACGTCTCCGTGGAGCAGCTCGATGACTTCGAGCAGCGCTTCGATACCGATCTTCTTCAGCTCTACGGGATGACCGAGACGATCGCGCCGCCGACGCTCAACCCGTTGGTCGGAGAGCGCCGGAACATGAGCATCGGTCCGCCGACGCGACGGGCGAAGCTCCAGGTCACCGATGCGGGAGAGCTCCTCGTGGGAGGGGAGCCGGGCGTGAGCCTGATGGCGGGGTATCTCGATGACCCGGAAGCGACCGCAGCGGCGTTGAGGGACGGGTGGCTCCACACCGGTGACCTCGTCCGGGTCGACGAGGACGGCTATTTCTACTTCGTGGACCGGGCGAAGGACATCATCAAGCGAGCCGGGGAGAACGTCTCGGCGGGCGAGATCGAAGCGATCGTAAACGGACATCCCGCCGTGCACGAGAGCGCTGCGATCGGTGTCCCCGACGAGATGAGGGATGAGGCGATCGTCCTCTACTGCGTCCTGCGCGACGGTGCAGTCACGACGGATGATGAGATCCTCGAGTGGTGCCGGGAGCGCCTCGCGAGCTTCAAGGTTCCCCGAGATGTTTCGTTCGTTCCCGCCCTCCCACGTACCTCTGTAGGTAAGGTGCAGAAGGAGGCATTGCGCAGGTCGGGCGGTGCCGCTCTCGAGGGGAACGTGATGGAGAAGGGGGTGGGGGGATGAAGCCGCCGCGGTTCGAGTACCATAGGCCTTCGACGCGCGACGAGGTCACCTCACTTCTGGCCGAGCACGGCGATGAGGCGAAGATCCTCGCCGGGGGCCAGTCGTTGGTTCCGATGCTGAACTTCCGCCTCGCCCACCCGGGTCACCTGATCGACATCAACCATCTCGAAGGCGAGTCCACGGAGCCCGAGATGAACGATCGCTGGGTGACGTTCGACCCCCTGGTGCGCCATGTCGGAGCCGAGCGTTCCGCGATCGTTGAGGAAGAACTACCGTTGCTTTTCGAGGCGTTGCGCTACGTCGCTCATCCGGCGATCAGAACGCGCGGGACGATCGTCGGGAGTGTGGCTCACTCCGATCCCGCGGCCGAGATCCCCGCGGTTCTCACCGCTCTCGGCGGGGAGATGGTCGCGCGCAGTGCCAGAGGTCAACGAACGTTGCACTCCGATGATTGTTTCGTCGGCCCCCTGGTGAACGGGCTCGAACAAGATGAGTGGATGGAGGTGGTCCGGTTCCCACGACGGGGGCCGGGGGATGGCTTCGCCTTCGAGGAGTTCTCGCGGCGGAGCGGTGACTACGCCCTCTGTGGGGTCGCCGCCGTGGCCCGCCCGACGCCCGGTGGGATGAGCGTTTCCCTCGCCTATCTCGGGGTCGGGGTGACGCCCCAGTCGGTGGAGGTTTCGGCACGACCGATGGCTGAGTATCAACACCCGTCGTTCCTTGGGGAGCTCGAACACCTCGTGGCCGCGGAGCTGAAGCCGTACTCAGACATCCATGCAACCGGGGCATACAAGCTCTTCCTGGCCGTGCGGCTCGGCACCAAGGCTGCCCGCCGAGCGGTGGCGATGGGGGTGCCGGGATGACCGAGAAGCGCAAGATCTCCTTGACGGTCAACGGCGAATCCAGAGAGGTCGACGTCGAGCCGCGCTGGCTCCTGTCCGATGTGCTCCGCCACGAACTCGGCCTCACGGGAACCCACGTCGGGTGCGAGCACGGCGTGTGCGGATGTTGCACGGTACTGATCGACGGTGCGCCGGCGCGCTCGTGCCTGGCCCTCGCGGTGACCATCGACGGATCGGAGATCACGACCGTTGAAGGGATCGCGGAGGAAGACGGTCGACTCCACCCGTTGCAGGAATCGTTCCAGAAGCATCACGGGTTGCAGTGCGGCTTCTGTACCCCGGGCTTCCTCATGACCGCGATGCCGTTCTGGGCCGACGCCGAGGACATGACCGACGATGAGCTTCGCAAGGAGATCTCGGGCCAGCTCTGCCGTTGCACCGGATACTCCGGCATCCTCGCCTCGATCCGCGGTGCCGCCGCCATAGCACGCGAAAGGCAAGGCGAGCGATGACCACCAAGATGTTCGGTGCGCCGGTTCAGCGCAACGAAGACCCCAGGCTCCTTACCGGTAAGGGCCGCTTCGTCGATGACTTCGAGAGCGGTGCCTATGGCGCCGCGTTCCTGCGAAGCGATTTCGGCCACGCTCGGATCCTCAGCATCGACACGAGCGAGGCCCTCGCCCTCGACGGTGTCTACGGCGTTTACACGCATGCGGATCTCGAAGGGCTGCTCAGCGAACCGTTGCCGCTGTTGATCCCGAGCCCGAACCTCTTTGCGCCGCGGACCCAATACGCGCTGGCCAAGGAAGAGGTCTGTTACGTCGGCGAGGTGGTGGCGATGGTCGTGGCCCGGGACCGTTACGTCGCGGAAGATGCCGTCGGGTTGATCTTCGTGGACTACGAGCCCCTGCCGGTTGCGTCCGACCTCGAAGGTGCCTCCCTCCCCGATGCCCCGGTCGTTCATTCAGACATGCCCGACAACGTGAGTGGTCGCGCAACTGAGGAGAAGGGCGACGTCGATTCAGCGATGGCGTCCGCGGCGCATGTCTTCGAGTGGCGATTCGAGATCGAGCGCGCCGCGGCGATGCCGATGGAGACCCGCGGAGTCGTGGCCAACTACGACCACCGCACCGGATCGCTGCTCCTGCACGACTCCACCCAGGCCCCCACGGGCGTGCGCGGGGGACTGGCTCAGTTGTTTGGGCTCGACCCGGACAGCGTCCACGTGGTCGCACCCGATGTCGGCGGCGGGTTCGGGATGAAGGTGATCCAGTTCTATCCCGAAGAGGTCATGGTGGCGTGGGCGTCGCGCAAGCTCGGACATCCGGTCAAGTGGATCGAGGACCGGCGCGAGGACTTCGTCGGTTCGAACCATGAGCGTGGTCAGGTGCACCACATCAAGGTCGCCGCCGACACGGACGGCCGCATCCTCGCGATGGACGTGAAGTTCATCAACGACGCCGGCGCCTACTGCTCGTACGGCCTCATCATCCCGATCGTCACCGCCGCGCAGATACAGGGTCCCTACAAGATCGAGAACTTCCGCTACGAGTACCGCAACATCTTTACGAACAAAGTCCCGACGTCGCCGTATCGAGGCGCCGGCCGCCCGCAAGCGGTCTACGTCATGGAACGGGTGATGGACAAGGTTGCCGGAGAGCTCGGGATCGACCGGGCCGAGATCCGGCGTCGCAACTTCATCGGGCCCGACGAGTTCCCCTACGAGGTCGGCGTCGCGTGGCAGGACGGCGGGAACGTCGTGTACGACTCCGGCGAGTACGAGAAGGGCCTTGACGTCCTTCTCGAAGCGCTTGACTACGAGGCGTTCCTCACCGAGCAGAAGGAAGCCCGCGAGCACGGACGCCTGCTCGGGCTTGGGTTCGGCTGTTACGTCGAGGGAACGGGGATCGGACCCTACGAGGGAGCGGTCATCAAGATCCTCAACGACGGGACGGTCAACGTCGCGATCGCGGTGGGAACGCAGGGGCAGGGACACGAGACCGTGTTCGCCCAGATCGTCGCCGACGAACTCGGTGTCGCGGTCGATGCCGTCAAGCTCGTCTCAGGCGATACCCGGCGGCTCGGATACGGGGTAGGGACCTTCGCCAGCCGAAGTGCGGTCGTCGCCGGCAACGCGGTGCACAAGGCCGCGCAGACGGTCAAGCTGAAGGCGGCCGAGGTCGCCTCCCGGTCTCTCGAGGTCGCGGTCGAGGACCTCGTGTTCGCCGACGGGCGGGTGCACGTTGATGGAGCTCCCGACGTCGGCATACCACTCGGCCAGCTCGCGATCATCTCGAACCCACTGCGCTACGCCTTCGGTAAGGAGTCCGAGGAAGCGGTACTACTGGCGCAGCGCGCCTACGCGGGTAGCGATCGACCACTTCCGGAAGGAACCTCACCCGGTCTCGAGGCCACTGAGTTCTTCAGCCCAACCGCGGGCGTGTTCGCCTTCGGTACGCATGCGGCGATCGTCGAGATCGACCACGACACCTGCAACATGAAGATCCTGCGTTACGTCGTCCACCACGACTGCGGCAAGGTCATCAACCCGATGATCGTCGACGGGCAAGTTCAGGGCGGGGTTGCGCAGGGGATCGGCGGCGCGTTCTTCGAGAAGTTCGAGTACGACGACGAGGGGCAGTTGACCAACGCGTCGTTCATGGACTTCCTTATCCCGTACGCAACCGAGATCCCCGCGCTCGAGCTGCACCACACCGAGACGCCCTCACCGTTGAACCCGCTGGGGATCAAGGGCGTGGGAGAGGCGGGCACGATCCCCGGTGCGGCGGTGATCGCCAACGCGGTCTCGGATGCCCTGGGCCAACCCATCGACACGATGCCGCTCTCTCCGCTGAAGCTATTCGAACTGATGCATCCGGGGCACCAGGAGGCATGACTCACAGGATCCGTATCGGGATCGACACCGGGGGGACCTTCACGGACATCGTTGCCGCCGACGAGACAAGCGGAGCGGTGGTGACGGTCAAGACGCCTTCGACGCCCCACGATCCCTCGATCGGCTTCATGGACGGCCTCACGAAGGTGCTGGACGCCGTGGGAGTCGGGGCTGAGGCTGTGAGCGCGGTCTCGCACGGGACCACGGTCGCGACCAATGCCCTCCTCCAGGAGGACTTCCCGGGACTCGGCTTCGTGACGACGGAGGGCTTCAAGCACATCCTCGAGATCGCGCGTCAGAGCGTTCCGGAGGGCTACGGGAACTCCTACTTCTGGGTGAAGCCCGAACGGATCGTGCCGCTCGACCTCGTGCGTGAGGTTCCCGGCCGCATCGACGCCGCGGGCGCCGTCGTCGCTGAGTTCGACCCGGAGGCCGCCCGTGACGTGGCGCGCTGGTTCAAGGACCGAGCCATCGAGTCGGTCGGCATCTGCTTCATCAACGCGTATGTCAGCCCGGACCATGAATCTCGCATGAGGGATGTCTTCGCCGCGGAGTACCCGGAGTGCGCGGTATCGATCTCCTCGGATGTCCTGCGCGAGTACCGGGAGTACGAACGCTCGGTAACGACCTTGGTGGATGCGTTCGTCAAGCCTCGGGTCGGTCGTTACATCCATGGCATCAAAGAACGCCTCGATCCATTCACCTCCGATGCTCCCTTCTACGTCATGAAGAGCAACGGGGGAGTGATGTCGGCCGACGAGATCGAGGATGCCCCGATCACCACGATCCTCTCGGGCCCGGCAGCAGGCGTCCTGGGAGCGATCGCGGTCGCCGACGCCGCGGGCTTCGATCACATCCTCACGCTCGATGGTGGAGGAACCTCAACCGACGTCAGCGTCGTGCGCGGGGGCGCGCCGGTGCTCACGACCGAAGGTGCGGTCGGCCGCTTCCCGGTCAAGGTCCCGATGGTCGACATCGTCACGGTCGGAACCGGGGGTGGCTCGATCGCGTGGCGGGCTCCCGACGGCGGGCTGAAGGTCGGCCCCCGCTCCGCGGGCGCCGACCCCGGACCCCTCTGCTACTCGAAGGGCGGAACCGAGCCGGCGACGACCGACGCGCACCTCACCCTCGGCCGCCTTCCCGGAGCCCTGCTGGGCGGCGAGATCGCCCTCGATGCCGGAGCATCGAAAGAGGGGCTCGAGACCCTTGCAGCCTCGGTCGGGCTCGGTCTGGAGGAGTGCGCTTCCGGGGTCCTCGAGATCGCGGCCTGGAACCAGGCGAACGCCATCCGCCAGATGACGGTCAGGAGGGGACTCGACGTCAGGGACTTCGCGATGATCGCCTTCGGCGGCTCCGGCCCCCTCACCGCGTGCCGGCTCCTCGACATCCTGTCCCTGCGTGCCGCGATCATCCCGCCGAGCCCCGGGAACCTGAGCGCGTTCGGGCTCCTTAGCGTCGACGTCCGCAACGACTACGTGCAGACCTTCGTGGCGCGGAACTCGGCCCTGGAGCCCGGCGACCTCGAGGAGGTGTTCGCCGGGCTCGCGTCGCAGGCAACGACGTCTCTTCGGAGATCGGGATTCCCCGAGGAACAGAGCCTCCTTGCGCGCTCGGCCGATCTTCGCTACCTGGGGCAGGCATTCGAGGTGCGCGTGGCCGCGCCCGACGGCCCCATCGACGATGGTTTCGTGGCCGAGGTGACGACCCGGTTCCACGACGAACACGAACGCCTCTACGGCTACTGCTACCGAAACGATCTCTCGCAAGTGATTGAGTGGGTCAACGTGCGGGTCGCCGGTATCGGGAGGATCTCGAAGCCCTCGCTTCCGAGGATCGAGCGTGGTGATGGCGATGCATCTCGGGCGCGCACCGGGTCACGACGCGTGTTCTTCGACGGGTGGCACGAAGCGGCTATCTACCGGCGGGATCTGTTGCTTGCGGGGGACACCGTCGCCGGCCCCGCGGTAGTCGAGGAGTACGGCTCAACCACACCGATCGCCCCCGGATATCTCGCCCGGGTGGACGACATCGGAAACCTCGTGATCACCGAGGACTCGGAGTGAACACCATCGATCCGGTCGTGCTCGAGATCGTCGAGGGGACCTTGGCCTCGATCGAGGCCGAGGTCGAGGACGCCATCGGTCGGACGGCCCGCTCTCCGATGATCCGCGATCAGCACGACTTCCGGGCCGGGATCCACGATCGGCGACTGAGGAAGTTGACCGGTCGCTCGTACTCTGCCCTGGTCCACCCGGTCGTGCGCGATTTCCCGATCGACGAGATGCACGAGGGCGACATCTTCTTCCACAACGACGTCTACACGTCCGAGGGGGGAGTCGGGCATCTGCCGGACCTCACGGTAACGGTGCCGGTCTTCCACGATGGAGCAGTCGTCGCGTTCGTGCAGGCCTTCGGCCATCACGATGACATCGGTGGGATGGTGCCCGGCTCGATGCCTTCGAACGCGACCTCTGCGTTCCAGGAAGGCCTGATGGTCCCTCCGATCAAGCTCTACGACCGGGGCGTCGCCAACGATGCGGCGATCCGCATCATCACGCGCAACTCGCGGCTTCCCGATCACATCGCGGGTGACCTCGATTCGGAATGCGCGGCGACGAGCATGGGAGCCGCGCGCCTGACAGAGCTGTTCGCGCGCTACGGGCGGGAGACGGTCGAGGCGTGCTTCGATCGGATCATCTCGAAGACCACCGAGACGTTCCGTAGAGAGATCCTCTCGAAGATCCCGGACGGTACGTATGTGTGGGAGGACTACGCGGAGCACGACGGGATCGATCCTCCGAGGCTCCACGCGCAACGCATCTCGCTGACGAAGACGCCGGAGAAGCTCACGATCGACTTCACCGGCACCTCCCCACAAGCCAAGGGCCCGATCAACCACGCGGGCGACTACGCCGACGGCAACTTCCTGAAGAAGTGGATCGCTCCGGTGCTGAGGAACCTCGCCGACACGCCGGAGCGCATGGCGGAGCTCGACGTAAACGAGGGGATCGTCGATCTGATCGACATGAAGTTCCCACCACCGGGCACGCTGTTGACCCCGATCTTCCCGGCCCCCACCAACGCGCGCACATTCGTGATCCTCAGGCTGCTCGGGGTCTTTGCCGGGGCTCTCGCGAAGGCCACCGACGGTCGCATGCCGGCGGACCAGGAGACGATCCGTTACACCGGCATCACCGGAGTTGACGCCCGCGGCGACTGGTACCTGTATCGCGAGATCCTCGGCGGCGGTTCGGGAGGGCGCTATTACGCAGATGGATCCGACACGATCCACATCGTTCCGGACTCCAAGAACATGCCGGCTGAGTTCATCGAGAACTCGTTCCCCGTGAGGGTCGAGCGCCTCGGGCTGGCGACCGATTCGGGCGGGGCCGGCGAGCATCGCGGTGGCCTCGGCTATGACAAATGGATCAGGGTGCTCCACGACGCAACCTTCCTGTCGATCGCCGACCGCTCGATCCTCGCCTGCTGGGGGCTCAAGGGGGGCCGGGCGGGGGCGCCGTTCAAGGTCACCATCGATCCCGGAGGCCCGGCCGAGCGCACCCTGCCGGGATTGTCGGACGATGTCGCGGTGAATGCCGGCGAGATCATCCGGATCGAGACCACCGGCGGCGGCGGATGGGGAGACCCGCTTGAGCGCGACCCGGAGCTGGTCGCGCTCGACGTCCTCCAGGAGAAGGTCAGCGCCGGCGCGGCGAGCGAGCAATATGGGGTCGTGTTGACCTCCGGAGACATCGATCACCCCGCGACCGAGAAGCTCCGCGCGGAGATGAGGCAAGCGCGCGGCGAACTGCCATTCTTCGACCGGGGGCCGGGCTACGAACGACTCGCCGGAACCCCGCACGCCGAGGTGGATCCCCTGTGAGCTCGAGGCGGATCGTCGTCGAGCGCGGGACCTATCACGATTCCGTAACTTTGATGCTGGCGTCGCGCGATGCGGAGGAGACCGAGGGCATCGTGTTCGCCGCCGCGGCGTCCGCGACTCCGGTGAACCTCGAGCTCCTCACCGGCAGGGGTTTCGAGCTCCCGGCCGATCTCGTCCCGGACGATCTCCTGATCGCGATCGAAGGCGTTAACGACGCGGCTCTCGACCGCGCGGCCGCGGCGATCGAGGCGCTCCTATCGGCTCGCCCACGGCCCGCTGGCGACACCGCTCAGGCGGCCCCGCGCTCGTTGCGATCAGCCGCGGGGCGGGATCCCGACCTCAACCTCGCATTCGTCTCCGTGCCGGGCCGATACGCGGCCTACGAGGTCGCCGGTGCGCTCGAGGCCGGACTCAACGTCTTCTGTTTCTCCGACGGCGTATCGCTTGAGGCAGAGGTCGTCCTGAAAAGGCGGGCGGCCGCGGCCGGTCTGCTCCTGATGGGCCCCGACTGTGGCACCGCGATCGTCTCCGGCGTCGGCCTCGGCTTCGCCAACGTGGTGCGCCGGGGCCCGGTTGGGATCGTCGGCGCCTCGGGAACCGGGACCCAGGAGATCTGCTGCCTGCTCGATGCCGCCGGCGTCGGTATCAGCCACGCGATCGGGGTCGGAGGTCGCGACCTCAGCGGTCCGGTCGGGGGCCTGATGACGCTCGCAGGGATCCAGTTGCTGGCGGATGACCCCGCCACCGAGATCATCTGCGTCGTCTCGAAGCCCCCGGACCCGTCGGTCACCGAGCGCGTCCTCAGCGCCTTGACCGCGGCTGCGAAGCCCGCGGTCGTCGCGTTGCTCGGCGCAGACGACCTCGGGGATGAGCGGATGGTGGCGACCCTCGAGGCCGCGGCTGCGAAGGCCGCGGAGCTCGCCGGGGGTCTCGTCGCCTTCCACGAACCGACCGTCGAGGTCCCGACTCCGGGAGCGGTCGCCGGCCTCTTCGCGGGAGGGACCCTGTGCGCCGAAGCCGGTGCGATCGTCGCCGCGTCCGGATTCGATGCTCGGTTCGTCGACTTCGGAGACGACGAAATGACCGCGGGGCGCGCTCATCCGATGATCGATCCGTCGTTGCGCAACGACGCGGTAGCGCGGGCAGCCCTCGCCCGCGAGATCGGAGTCATCGTTCTCGACGTCGTGCTGGGACACGGTGCGCATCCGGATCCCGCCTCGGAACTGGCCCGCGTGATCCGCGATGCGCTGGAGCAGAGAGATGGTGACCTCACGATCATCGTCACGGTCTGCGGGACGGCCGGTGATCCGCAGGGGCTTTCATCCCAGATCCACGCACTGGAGGCTGCCGGCGCCCTGGTAACCAGGAGCGCGGCCTCGGCCGGACGCCTCGCGGTCGATGCCGGAGGGGGCGGATGAGCATCCTCGATGGTGTCCAGGTTGCCAGCGCCGGGGTCGAGTTGTTCGCGTCCGAACTCGAGAGTCAGGAAGCGGCCGTGACCCGGGTCGACTGGCGCCCGCCGGCACCGGGGAGCGAGTCTTGTCTGGCGCGCCTCGCGGTCGCAGGGACCGCCGCGGCCAACGACCGTGCGGTCGCCAGGATGCAGGAAGCGCACCCTCGACTGACCGGCATCGGTGTGGCGGGGGACCTCATCGCCGACCTCGAACCGGGAACCTTCCTGCACGCCGGGCCCCCGATCGAGTGGTCCGACATGGCCGGTCCCTTGCGCGGGGCGATCATCGGAGCCGCGTTGCTCGAGAATCTCGCCACCGATCCGGACGATGCGACGAAGAAAGCGGCCGCCGGTGCGTTCCACTTCGTCCCATGTCACGAGCGCGGCACGGTCGGTCCGATGGCCGGGGTCGTGAGTCCCTCGATGCCGGTGTGGATCGTCGATAACGAACCGGGAGGCAATCGAGCTCTCTGCACCCTGAACGAGGGACTCGGGAAGGTCCTGCGCTACGGCGCGTATGACTCCGAGGTCATCGACCGTCTGCGATGGATGTCGGCGGTCCTCGCCCCGGTGCTGACCTCCGCGCTTCAGCTGCTCGACGCCCCGCTTGATCTCCGGGCGATGATCGCCCACTCGCTGCAGATGGGCGACGAGCTGCACAACCGGAACCGGGCTGCGACCTCGCTCCTACTGCGCACGTTGATGCCTGCGTTGCTGACGATCGACCACCCGCGTAGCGACGTTGTCGATGCCGTCGAATTCATCTCCTCCAACGACCACTTCTTCCTCAATCCTGGGATGGCTTCGGCCAAGGCGACCGCGGATGCAGCAGCCGGGGTCGAGGGGAGCTCCGTGGTCGTGTGCATGGCGCGCAACGGGACCGATTTCGGCGTGCGACTGTCGGGGACCGGCGATCGGTGGTTCACCGGTCCCGCCGGGATCGTCGACGGCCTCTATCTACCGGGGTTCGGGCCGGAGGACGCCAACCCCGACATCGGGGACTCGACGATCACAGAGACCTGTGGGCTTGGGGGCATGGCGATGGCCGCCGCCCCGGCGATCGTCCGCTTCGTCGGAGGCACGCCGTCCGACGCTCTCGCGACCACCGACCGGATGTACGAGATCACCTGGGCCGAGAGCGACCACTACCAGGTCCCGGCACTCGATTTCCGTGGGACGCCACTCGGCATCGATTGCCGCGAGGTCGTCCACACCGGCATCCTCCCCGCCGTTAACACCGGCATCGCCCACAAGGACCCGGGCATCGGCCAGGTCGGCGCCGGCCTCGTCGAACCCCCGATGGAGGCCTTCACCGAAGCCCTCGACGCCCTGGCCGACTCCTCCACCCAGACCCCCTAGCCGTTTTGAACGTGTCACGGGCCCGGTAAGAGGCCGTCGCAGAATCGTCGACCAGGAATCAGGCCGGCAAGATGGTGAAGACGCGGGAACCGTTCCGAGTCTGAGCCGAGGCCCAGACCCTGCGGAGGTTCTGGGCGGCGGCCATCATCCGGAGCTCACAACGACAG
>WHTI01000292.1 GCA_009377815.1 Actinomycetota bacterium | reverse complement strand
GGGGACGAGGCGCTGATGGTCGAACTCCGCGAGCACGTTGCGAAGGTGATCGGCAAGATCGCCCGGCCGCAGGCCATCATCTTCACCGACGACCTGCCGAAGACCCGCTCGGGCAAGATCATGCGCCGGTTGCTCCGGGACCTCGCCGAGGGGCGGGAGCTTGGGGACGTCACGACCCTGCTGAACGCTCCGATCCTCGATGAGTTGAAGGCGAAGGCGGCCGCCGCCGACGACTAGTGACCCTCGCCTGACGGTCCGGTTCCGTGCGGTATGGGACCATATGCGGGGCGAGCGACCGTTTCGGGAGGGTCATGGACGGGGGGCACCAAAGAGGGGATGACGCGGTACTCGGGCGCGCGCTCGAGGATCACGACGCGGAGTTCGACTCGTTCGAAGAGGTCGACGCGGTAGCCCGGAGCCTGAGGCGGGTCGCCCTCCAGTACCTCTCTGTTGTCTTCGCCATCATCCTCGCCGTCCCACTCCTTTCACTCCTATCGCCTTGGTGGTGGTTGAAGCGGTTCTGGGGCGGGATGACCCTCAACTTCTTCACGGTGGCCGTGGGGCTCCACCTCGGGATGATCCTTGTGGCCGTCCTCTACACGCGGATGGCCAACCGCAGCGAGGACGAGATGCTCGGACGACCCGAGGACATGGACGGGTGGATCGATGTCTGAGCCCCTGGCCCTCGCGCTCGTGGCCGGCCTCATGGGGGTCATGCTCACGATCTCGTGGGCGGTCAGACGTTCGACGTTCACGACCCTCGACTTCTATCTCGCTCGACGTCAGATCGGCCCGTCCCTCAATGCAGCCGCGATCTGCGGTGACTACCTCTCGGCCGCGTCGTTCCTGGGAGTGGCGGGCGCGGTCTACGCCTCGGGACTCGACGGGGTTTGGTTCGCGACCGGGTTCTCCGCGGGGTTCCTTCTCCTCCTCGTCCTGGCCGCGCCGATGCGGCGCGCCGGGCACTTCTCGATCCCGGACTTCCTCGCTCATCGCTTCGACGATTCCCGTGTGCGCTTGGTCGCGGTCGCGATCGTCCAGCTGGTGATCCTGCTCTACCTGATCCCTCAGATGACGGCCTCGGGGTTGATCTGGGAAGTCTTCGTCGGCGAGGGCCTCGGCGGATGGTCGCCCTATATGACCGGCATCGTCGTATCGACGACCGCGATCGTCGCTCAGGCGGTGGTGGGCGGCATGAAAGGCACGACCTGGAACCAGGCCCTGCAGTTCGGACTGAAGCTGTTCGTCATCGTTCTGCTCAGTGCCATCGTCATCGGGCAGGGGTTCAGCTACCAGGGAGCCCTGGACGAGACCTCCCGGCGTCCGCTCGCAGCGCCTGCGAACGTTGCGGTGGACGACCTCGTAACGGGCGGGGGAAGCCCAACCCGATTGCTGAGGGACGCGCGCGAGGTCATGAGCCCAGAGGGCTTCCGGGGGGTCGAGGAGGGCATCGCGGCCGGCGCGACCGAGGTGGACCTTCTCGTTCCAGTCGACAACAAGCTCCACCCGGATCGACCGCTGACCTTCGGGGAGCCCGGGTCGCGCTACACGTTCGTGCAATTGATCGCGCTGCTGGTGACCCTGCTCCTGGGCACCGCCGGGCTCCCACATATCGCGAACCGCTACTTCACGAGCACTACGGGACGCGCGGCACGGACGGCGACGGTATGGGTCCTGGCATTGGCCGCGGTGTTCTACCTGTTCGCCGTTCTGCTCGGAGTAGCGGCACGATCCGAACTTCCCGGTCTGGTCGGAAGCGGGGTTACCAACGCGGACTACGTCGATGGGATCGTCCGGGTTCCGGAGAAGGCATTGCTACTCCTGGCCGGGGAACTCGGAGGCGGCTCGCTCTTGGCCCTGGTATCGATGGCCGCCTTCGCGGCGGTGTTCTCGACGGTCGCGGGACTCCTGCTTGCGGCGGCGACTTCGTGGGGGCACGACATCTACGAGCAGTTCGTGAATCCCTTCGCCACCGAGCGCCGTCGGATCAGGTTCGGGCAGCTAGCCGTCACTCTGACCGCGTTGATGGCCGCGGTCGTGGCGCTCGTGACCCCGACGCTCGATTTCTCCAATGCGCCGAGCGTTGCGTTGATGGTGACGTGGGCGTTCGCGGTCGCCGGTTCCGCGTTCACACCGCTCTTCCTACTGGCGGTGTGGTGGAAACGGACCACCACCGCGGGGGCCTTGGTGGGCATGGTGGTGGGGGCGGGGACGTCCGTTCTTCTGATC
>WHTI01000110.1 GCA_009377815.1 Actinomycetota bacterium | reverse complement strand
TGAGCGCTGAACTGGATCCACTCGGCCGCAGCCGTCCACGCCGCCGGGTCGGTCCCCTGCTCGTCCTTGAGCGCCTTAAGTGTCATACGCCACGCGGCAACCACCTGGGACTTGCACGACTCGCGCTTCTTCGTGTCCCGGTTGTCGCAGTAGTTCCGTGCCAGCGACTTACTCGCCTTCCTGTTGAGCACGATGTCCAGGTAGCTCGAGAAGTCGAACCACATACTGTCGCCCAGCACCGCGGCCGCGACCTTCTCGTAGCCGTCGGTTCCGAGTTCGTCGTCGAGGATCCGATGGACCGTGTTCAGGTACCACCGGTCGAAGACGGCTACGGCGAGCGAGGCGTCCATGAACTCGTCACCGTCCTGGTTCATTCGGTGAGCCCCGGTCGAGACCCAGTCCGAAACCGCGGTCTTGGCGATGGGTCCGATCCCTTTGACCTTCACTTTGTTCAGGAGCTTCAGCATCCTCGGCCCGAGATAGATACCGCGAACGTCCTGGGTCGCCGCGATACGGATGACATCGACGAGATCGGACAGCTGGAGCTCACCGTTCGCCTCGATCCGCCGCTTCATCTCGTCGGCCAGGAGTTGGACCCGGTGGATCGAGCCCCATTTGATGCCGTCCATGTTGTCCCATGAGCGCGCCGGCTTGTTGTTCCAATTGACCAGCCATCCTTGCTTGGGATCGACGACCTTGGGTTGATCGGCGAACGAAACCTCGCCCTGCCACTCCCAATCGCCGGTACCCCAAACGGGAAGCGATGGGTGCGTGCCGGCGTGACGCAACGGGTACTTGCCCACGTGGAAGTAGCCGATGTGGTCGTGATCGACGTAGTGAGCGTTGAACGACATCGTGAAGTCCTCGGCCGCGGCCTCGAAATCGTCGATGTCATCGACCGCCGTGTTCCAGCGGTAGAACGCCGGTACCGAGTCGACCTCGCGCATCCAGAAGTTGCGCTGCTTCACGAACGCCACCGGCGCGCCCTCAACGGTTCCCCTCGAGAACACCGGTCCGTGAACGGTCCGGAAGAACGTGTGTGTTTCCGAGGACGGAACCCCGGGATCGGTGGGCGGCGGCTTCACGTCGAAGGTCTCGTCGCGCGACTCCATCGCGACGCATTCCCCTTCGAACATGTAGTTGTTCGAGTCCTGCGTCACCTCTGCGCCATCCGGCTCGCACAGGAGATCGGCGCGAACGTCGACCGCGTCCGAGTATCCGGTGGTCAGGGTCCAGGCGTAGTCACGCCCGCGCCCGAGGGGGATCAACGCGGAAGCTCCGGGGACCGCCGGCCCCCGGAAGTCGACACCCGGCGCGTGGACGTCGATGTCCATGAAGAACTGGGGCACCGAGTAGCCGACCTGAGGTGCCCCGATCTGAAGGGGGTTGCCGGTGGCGGACAACTCTCCGGAGACGATCAGGGCGTTGGAGGCGGGCTTGGTGAAGCCCATCGCTTTGAGCAACCCGCTCCGCATCGCCTGCTCGTCGACTTCCTGCTGGGCGAGTTCCTCGGCTTGATCCGGAACCGCGACCGACGACCAGTCGACCTTTCCGAGGTTCTGGTTCGGGAACTTGCCATCGGCCGGACGGATCGAGGTGTAGCTCCGCGGCTGATTCTGGAACACGAGGTCGTTGTAGGCCCTCCGACCCCGCTTCTTGCCGAGGCGACCGGTCAGGTGGGCGAAGAGGCCGGCGTTCTGCATCTCGGTACCCGCGGTCTCGCCGAACTCCCGGAGCTGGAGGATCACGAGGAAGAGGGTGTCGTTGACGGTCCATTCCTCGGGGAACAGAGGGAAGGGGTTACCGGTCGCGGCGTACTCGACCGGGACCTGGTCGGGGGCCGTCAGCAGCTCCCCGATGTAGGCGTTCACGCCGTCGGCGTAGGCCTGGAGACCGGTCTGAACCGTTACTCCCGTGTCACCGAAGCGCTCGTCGAGCGAATCGAAGGTCTCCTGGACCTCGGCCTCGGTGTAGCCCTCACGGCGGGTCGCGATGTCCATGTCGATGTAATCGGGGCCTACGAAACCGGCCAGCGTGCCGCGTGCCGCGTGACGGAAGACATCCATCTGCCACAAGCGGTCCTCGGCCGAAACGTAGCCGAGAGCGAAGGTCGCGTCCTCGATCGAATCCCCGTAGATATGCGGGATCCCGAACGAGTCGCGCTCGACCGTGACGCCGGTCCGCGGTGAGTAGGTCCGCTCGATCTCGCCCTCGGGTCCGAACTGCATCGGGTGGAAGTAGTCGGCCAGCTCAGCCTCGGTCACATCCGTGTCCTTGATCAGCGCGGCGTACATCTCACGCTGGTCGTCGTAGTGGGCCCCGAAGTCGCCGCTGGCGAACTCGGCCGCGGTGACGTTGCCCTCCTGGCCCGGCGGAACGATCGAGTAGGCGCGCAGGCGATCCTCGAACTCAGGGGTCTGCGCGGATACGCCTGGGACGGCGAGGGCCATGGCCCCCATTAGAAGTACGGCGACGGAACGCCGCGGTCGACGGGTGGGACCAGTCATCAGAACCTCCGGTTGTGAGTCGCGGTGGGCCGGGCGACCTACTGCCTGGGAGGTTCTCCCTCGGATCGCAGAAACCTCCCGCCCTCAGGAGGCCCCGGTGGCCTCCGGGCGGGGAACGACGCTGGTCCGGAACTCGGCGTAGGGAAGCACGAGGTCTAGTGGCTTGTCCTCCCCCAGCGAGAACCCACGCTCGAAGCGCTCCGGGGAGGCCTCCATCGCGGCGGCGGTGACCCGCTCGGCATCGAGTGTTTCCTGCTCCGAACGGCCCGCGTTCGGACGGGTCCGGAGTACGCCCGCAGCCCCCAATAGGATGCCGGCACGCTCGGGGTCGCGCGCCACTGTCGCGGCGCCGGCCAGCGCTTCGAAGGCATGCGCCACGGCGATCGGATCGCGCGTCGCACGGGCTAGTTCCAGGGCACGCGAGCCGAGCTTCCGGGCGAGATCGGGCTCGTTCTTGATCTCGGCGATGAACGCGAGCGACGACACCGCAAGGGTCGCCCCCGCCGGGTCGGCTTTCCGCTCGTATATCCCGCGCGCCTCAGAGTGGAACGCGGCCGCGCGGTCGAGGTCATCGAGCCGGCGTGCCGCCATCCCGGCTCGGTTGCGGGCGAAGGCAACCGCAGCGTCGAAGGAGATCTCCCGCGCAAGGACCACCGCACGGTTGAGATCCTCGAGTCCCGCCTCCGGATCACCGAGCTGTGCGATGAGGTGCCCCCGCCGCGCGTACAACTCCGCGAGATGTTCCCGAGCCGCAGAGCCCTCCGCCAGGGCCAGCCCTTCCTCCGTGAGGATCAGGGCCTGCTGGTAGTCGCCCTTCCGCTCGGCCAGGAAGCCGAGGAGATTGAGCACCTCCGCCGCAGCGCGACGGTCCCCGACCTGGGTGAACAGTGACAACGACTCCCACGCGTCCGGCTCTGCTTCACCGATCGCGCCGGCCGCGGCACGGAGGCTGGCTCGAACGATCAGTCCGAACGCGACACCCCAGTCGTCCCCCTCGACCCGCAGCCCTTCCAACGCGCGGCCGACCTCGACATCCGCGGCCAACTCTCGGGACGCGAACTCATTGAGCCGCCGGAGGATCTTCGCGTGCGCCTGACCGACCCGGTCGGCAAGCACCTGGTAGATGCCCTCGGCCTCCTTGCACCACTCGATCAACCTGAGGTCGCCGGGTTCGTCCATGCCCGGATAGGCGCGCGCAAGGAGACACTTCCCCCGCAGCGCGGTGGGCTGATCACGCCGGTCGTCGAGCAGGCGGCCCAGCCTCCGACGGGCCTCGCTCGAATAGCCGCGGATCCACCAGAAGCGACCGAGGGCACCTGCGAGACGAAGGGCGGGCCGGACGTCCCTGAAGCGCTCCGCGCGATCGAGAGCGACCTTGAAGTTCTCGTACTCGGCATCCATCAGGTCGAGCCACAGCCCCTGCTCCCGACCCCTCAAACGCACATCACCCGCCTCGGCCAGGCGAACGAAGTAGGCGACGTGCCGTTCGATCGCGTCGGCCTCCTCCTCGGAGCCAGCCAGTTCTCCCGCGGCGTACTCCCTGATCGTTCCGAGGATCCCGTAACGGGTGCCCGAGGGATGCTGCTCCTCGACCAGCAACGCTCGCTGCACCAGGCGCTCGATTATCGAGAGAGCGTCCCCATCGGGAGCACACACCGGGGACGCCGCCTCGATCGTGAAACCGCCGGGGAACGCCGACGCGCGTGACAGGAACGACCGTTCCTCATCGCTCAGCCGCCGCCACGCCCACTCGACCGCGGCGCGGAGCACCTTTTCTCGGCGAGCGACACCGCTCAGGTCTGCCCCGAGCGGAGCGAGTCGGTCGGCAACCCGGTTGGCCAGATCATTCAGCGGCATCGAGCCGATGTGCGCGGCAACAACCTCCAGCGCGAGCGGCAGCCCGTCGAGGCCGATGCAGATCTCGACCACATCGGCGACGTTCTCGTCATCCAGTTCCCAGGTCGAGTCGGCCCGGCGCGCACGATCGTCGAACAGACGGATCGCTCCGTAGCGCAGCAGGTCCTCGATCGAGGAACGCTGTCCTTTGACCGGAAGACTCAGGGACGACAGTTGCCACCACGCCTCCCCGGCGACCTGGAGCGGCTCGCCGGCCGTCGCGATGATCTTGGTCTTGGGCGACTGATAGAGGATCGAGGTGACGATCTTCGCGGTGGGTTCGGTCAGGTGCCCGCAGTCGTCAAGGATGAGGATGAGATCGCGGGACGAGAGATAGGACACGAGACGTCGGTCTAGGTCGGTCGGATCGGGCTCCCCGATCGTCCGGTGACCGATGATGCTGCCACCCTCGATGATCCCGAGCGCGATCGAGATCGCTTCCGGGATGGTCTTTGGATCCGTGACCATCGAGAGGTCGACGAAGTAACAACCATCCGGAACCTGGGGAGCCAACCGGCGCGCCGCCTCGACCGCGAGGCGGGTGCGCCCCACCCCGCGCGGTCCGGTCAGCGTCAACAGCCGGCTACCGGCCAAGAGGCCGGGAACCCTGTCGAGATCGGGATCGCGGCCGAAGAAGCCGGTCGGTGTGATCGGAAGATTGGACCTTGCCGCGAGAGCCGGTGGTGGAGCAGCCAGACGAGCGTCGCGGAAGACCTGGAGCGCGTCGGCCTCGCGTCCGGCCCGGTAGAGAGCTCTCATCAGCTGCGCGCGGAATCGCTCGTCGAGTGGCTCCTCGACCACCAGCTTCTCGAGCTGAGGGATGGCTTCGTCGTGACGTCCCCGCCGCAGTTCCGCTTCGATGCGCTCGGTGATCGCGACCCGGCGCATCTCATCGAGCCTCTCGATGTCACCTCGGGCCCAATGCTGATCGGCGAAGTCCGCGAGGGCCGGACCGCTCCACAGCTCCAGCGCTTTCGTCAGGTGATCGCCCGCGGTGTCGTACTCGCCGAGCTCAAGGAGCGCATGGCCCTCGGCGGCCAAGGTTTCGAACCGTGCGGCATCGACGCCTCGCTCCTCAACCGTGAGCACATAGCCGGAGCCTCGACCGACGAGAACGCGCCGGGCGCCTCCAGCCTCGAGCGCCTTCCGAACCTGGGAGACCCGGGCCTGAAGCGCGTTCTTGCCCGGCGCTTCATCGCCCCAGAGATCGTTCAGGAGACGCTCGGCCGGCACGACCCGGCCAGCGTTCAATGCGAGGATCGCAACCAACCCACGCTGCTTCGCCCCCGCGAGCGCGATGTCCTCGCCCCCATGGGTGATCTTGAGGGGGCCGAGGATATGGAACTCCATGTAGGCACCTTAGCGACCCTCTCCCCGGCGCATAAGGGGGTGAGTGGAGTTTCGCCGTCCGGCCCTGAGGAAAAGGCCAAGAGATGCAAGGCGGAGACAGGGTCCACGAGCGCTACGTCCTCTCGTCGCGCCTCGGAAGTGGGGGCATGGCAGAGGTGTGGTGCGCACACGACGAGCGCCTCGATCGGGACGTCGCCGTCAAATTCCTCTCCGAGCAGTCCGACGAGGACCCCGAGCATCTCGTCCGCTTCTTCTCGGAGGCGCAGCAGATCGCTCGGGTCGGGCACCCGAACGTCGTAACCGTCCTCGACTTCGGGGACGCCGACGGCCGGCCCTTCATCGTCATGGAGAACCTCGACGGAGGGTCGATCGCCGATCTCGCCGGGGAACCCATGGATCAACTGGAGGCCATGAGCCACGTCCGCGCGGCCGCCGCCGGGGCGGGGGCCGCGCACAACCTCGGCATCGTCCATCGCGACATCAAGCCCAACAACATCCTGCTCGATGAGGACGGTGGGATCCGACTCGCGGACTTCGGCATCGCCGCTCACGACGCCGGCGAGAACCTGACCCAGACCGGTCAGGTGATCGGCTCACCCCACTACATCTCGCCCGAACAGGCCCAGGGTGAGAGGGCAACCCCGGCATCCGACGTCTACGCCCTCGGTATCGTGCTCTACGAGCTGATCACCGGGACGAAACCGTTCGAGGCCGACAACGTCACCGCGGTGGTCCTCGCTCAGGTCGAACGACAACCGGTCAGTCCTTCGAGACTGGTAGAGGATCTCGATCCCGAAGTGGAAGCGGTCATCATGCGCTGCCTCGCCAAGGATCCCGACCTGCGGTTCGAGGATGGCAACTCCCTGGCGGCCGCGCTCGAAACCGTGATCACCGGAGGCGCTACGCCCACCGACCACAACGCAACGGCCGAACTCGCGATCAAGACGTCGAGCCGCGGGTCCCGTAAACGGATCGCGCTCCTCGCGGCGGCCGCCATCCTGCTGACCGGAATCACGGTGGCCGCGGTCGTCTTCTCCGATTCGACCTCCGAGGGCGGAGATGTCGCGATCGCCGAGACACCGACGGACCCTGCTCCTACCCGGTCCACCCGGGGAAGCGAGGAGTCCCCGGCCCCGAGCTCCAGCTCCAGCCCCAGTCCCACGCCCAGCCCGAGCGCGAGCGAGGACGACGAACCCGCCGAATACGATGAGGCTCCGGACGACACGGAGCCGAAGCCGAGTCCCACCCCGACGCCCACTCCAACTCCAACCCCAACTCCGACCCCGACCGCCAGTCCCGCGCCCGACCCCGAGTCCCAACCCTCTCGCTAGTCGGACCCCTCCAGAGGTATCTCGTAACTCGATCGACGCGGCAGCTCCTTGATCGCGGCGCGCATCGCGCGGCGAAGGGCGTCCCGGTCGACGACGTAGCCGAACAGAGCGGCTCTCTCCTCGAGCGAGTTGAGGCTGTTCGCCAGACGACTGCGCGGGAAGAAACTGCCCGCCCAATCGACTTCGACGCCCGAGATCCACGTGCGCGCCCGATCCCAGACGGCGCTGAAGGGACCCCCCGTACGACCAACCTCCATCGCGCGGTCGGTAGTTTCATCGACCTTGAAGCCCCAGTTCAGGTCCGAGGGGACGAAGCGGAACGACAGGGGGCCGGTCCGGAAGACCACCCCGGTCTCCTCGAGTTCCTCGGCCCTCGCCTCTAGCTCTCCGAACGCGTCACTTTCGGTAAGACCCGAGACCTCGAACCCCTCCACGGTTACGCCGTGATGGACCTTCCCGGCGTTGGCTCCGAGATCGACCACGATCGCGTACGCCAGGAGCCCGAGGAGCACGAGGACGGCAAGCGTCACTCGGGTCCCCATCGGAGCGTCTCTCATCGCCCCCATGCTACGGCTCGGTGCGAAGCGGGCGCCTTGGGCGCCTCGATCGGGTGCTTTGTGCACTATGCTACGGTCGCTCGATGTGGGGAGGAGCGCTCGGGCCTCGGGTGGGGGCCGATCGATCGAGTTTCCTGCCGGGACCTCTCGCCGGGTCCAGCTTTCCTCCGTGGGAGTCGACGAAGGAGGCCGCATGACCCCGCGGATAGGTCGCTACGACATCTCGCGACGCAGGTTCATCCAGGCGACGAGCATCATGGCACTCGCCGCAGCCTGTGGTGGCAACGACACTCCGGCGCAGCGGGACTCCAATGTGCCTCGACCGGAGGAGACGTTCACCGAACCGGCCACACAGCTCTCCGGCGACCTCCGCATCCTGCTCTGGAGCCATTTCGTTCCCAATCACGACACCTGGTTCGATCCGTTCGCCCAGGAGTGGGGTGAGAGGGTCGGCGTCAACGTCACCGTCGATCACATCGACGTAACCAACATCCCCGCGCGCATCTCCTCGGAGATCTCCGCCGGCGAGGGACATGATCTGATCCAGATGATCGCGACGCTGTCGCAGTTCGAACCGAGCGTTAACTCGATGAACGACCTCATGGACGAGGCCAACAACCGCTTCGGCGAGCAGCTTCCGCTGTGCCAGAAGTCGAGCTTCAACCCGACGACCGAGAACTACTACGCGTACGCGCCGGCGTGGACCCCCGACCCGGGCGACTACCGGAAGTCCTTGTGGGAAGCGGTCGATCTCCCCGATGGCCCCTCCACTTGGGACGAGCTGCTCGAGGGCGGCGCCCGGATCTTCAGCGACACGGAGACCCAGATGGGGTTGGGGTTGTCGCAGGAACTCGATTCGAACATGTATGCCCGCGCGCTGATCTGGTCCTTCGGAGGCTCGGTGCAGGACGAGAACGAGGAGCTCGTGCTGGCCTCAGACGACACCATCGCCGCGGTGACTTACTCGAAGGAGCTGTTCGACGCGGCGATGACCGAGGAGGTTTTCGCATGGAACCCCGCGTCGAACAACGAAGGCTTGATAGCCGGTGAACTGAGCTACATACTCAATTCGATCTCGGCGTGGCGCACCGCACAAGAGAACATCCCCGACATCGCCAAGGACATCTTCTTCGTTCCCGCACTCGAGGGCCCAAAGGCCGCTCTGGCAGCACAGCACGTCATGTACAACTGGATCTCGCCCAAGTTCTCGACCAACGTCGACGCGGCGCATGAGTTCCTTCTTCACTACACCGCCAACCTGCCGGTGGTCGCCTACGAGTCGAAGCTCTACGACTTCCCCGGATATCCCGAGCTCGTGCCCGACCTCAACGAGTGGCTCGACGACGATCCATTCGCGCTCGAGGGCGACGACGTGACGAAACTCGAGCCGTTGAAGACGGCGGTGGACTGGGCCGTCAACCTCGGCTATCCGGGCCCGGCCAACCCCGCGATCGGCGAGATAAACGGCACCTTCCTGCTCCCCAACATGCTCGCTCGGGTGGCCCGCGGACAACAGGAGCCCGAGGA
>WHTI01000135.1 GCA_009377815.1 Actinomycetota bacterium | reverse complement strand
TCACCGACGACCAGACCTACCTCGACCTCGTGGCCCGCGAACTCAACAACCGACCACGCCGTATCCTCGGCTACCGAACCCCAGCAGAAGTCTTCACCGACCTCCTGGCCAGCTCAATTGCTACCACCGGCTGAGACCGCCAGGTCCTTGGCGATCTGGGCGATCGGTTTCTCCCACAGCCGGGCCAGCTCAACAGCACGGCGACGGAACTCGGGTGGACGTGGAGCATGCATCCGAACTCCTCTCCGAGGCGACCATCATCACCTCAGCACAGGTGTCCGGGAAAGCGGGGGAACTCCACCACGAGGCGCTGATCATCCGGGTGGGGTGTAAGGACCCACCTCCGG
This sequence comes from Actinomycetota bacterium, assembly GCA_009377815.1. Classification (GTDB taxonomy): domain Bacteria; phylum Actinomycetota; class CADDZG01; order CADDZG01; family WHSQ01; genus WHTI01. The sequence continues at coordinate 7,524 of WHTI01000135.1, read as the reverse complement.
TCTGTCGCAGCAGGCCGATGAAGCTGAGGGCAGCCTAACCCTGGAGTGCGGGGGAGGGCGGGAAGCAGCCCTGACAACGACGGGACGGGTCGGCACCGCCAGACGACCCGGGTCCGGCAAGCGAGGCGGAGAGGCGCAACGCAAGTGAATCGGTGATCGAACCCCCTCAAGCGCGGAACCGGCTCCAATCTGGTGGATATGGGCCGGGCAGCAGTGCACACCGCCCCGGGGATTCCGGGGGCTGGTGACTCCGAAGCCGGACTGCGTCGCCGGTGGGGAGGCCACGGGGAAGGTCTGCGGCGTACCCGTGGCGAGGCTGCAGGGGCATAGCCGGGCGCCGATCCCGCCGACCGGTGATTGGTGAACGTGGGAACCGTCTCGGGTCGCCCTCTCCGACCGTCCGACCAGGGCGGCGGCGGGCAGGCCCACCGTCGGCTGACGATCCGGGACGGGGCGGAGGGCCCGTAGTAGTCCGAGGTCGGGAAAGCTGGCTCTGTCAGTCTGATTTGGCTCCACCTGGTCGGGCCAAATCAGAGTGCTACAGCCACGCCTGGCTTGCAAGTGTGAAGTAGATTACGCTAGATGTGGTCAGACCTCAAGACCTCTCAGGCCAAGCGGGTAACCTGCTTGGAGGACTTGCCGCCGTGAGGGTGTTGTGGCCCTCCACAGCTCGATCAGTCCCCAGGATGCGGATGCAGGGAGCAACGATGAGATCAACCCAGGACGGGAGCGAGCACGCGATCCGGGTTTTGCTCGCCAAGATCGGGTTGGACGGACACGACCGCGGCGTGAAGGTCGTCGCCCGGACTTTGCGGGACGCGGGCATGGAGGTCATCTATACGGGGCTGCACCGCACCCCGGAGCAGGTCATCGAGGCGGCCATCCAGGAGGACGTGGACGTACTGGGCATCAGCTTGCTCTCCGGCGCCCATATGCCGATCTTCACGAAGATCTTCCAACTGCTGGGCGACCTGCCCGAAACGCCCCGCTTCTCGATCGTCGCCGGAGGCGTGATGCCCGACGAGGACGAGGAGCAACTCAAGAAGATGGGGGTGGCGGAGGTGCTTAGCCAGGACACGACACCAGACGACATCGTTGCGAAGGTCCGGTGGCTCGCCCAGGACCAGCCCTCGCAGCTCTGAGGGGATTCGACGTGAACAGGACCAAGATGGAGCAGTGGGCCTGGCCGCCTCGCTACGACGAGAGGTATCGGCCGCTGGCGTCACAGCGGGAGTGGTTTCCGGGCCGGGAGACGATGCCGGCCGATCAGCGCGACGAGCTGATCTTGGACCGTCTCCGTGAGGTGATGGCCTACGCGTGGGAACGATCTCCCTTCTATCGGCGCAAGTGGGATGAAGCGGGGATCCACCCCTCGTCGATCAGGAGTTTCGAGGATTTCGAGCAGGTGCCCGTGGTGCGTAAGGAGGAGTTGCGCGCCGACCAGGCCGCGCACGAGCCCTTCGGTAGCTACCTGTGTGTGCCCACTGACGAGGTCAAGCACGTCAACGGGACGTCCGGCACGACGGGGAGGCCAACGGCGTTCGGCATCTCCGAGCCGGATTGGCGCAGCATCGCCAACGCCCATGCCCGGATCATGTGGGGCATGGGCATCCGCCCGGACGACACAGTGCTGATTGCATCACCGCTGAGCCTGTACTGGGGCTCGTGGGGCGCCTACATCGGCGCCGAGCGACTGGGCGCGCGGGTGTTTCCGTTCGGGGCCGGGGCGCCGGGACAGACCGCTCGCACCGTCCGCTGGATGAAGCAGATGGGCGTGACGGTGTTCTACGGGACACCGTCCTACGCTCTCCGCGTCATCGAGGTCGCCAAGCAGGAGGGCTTTGACCCAGCGGAGCTGGGACTGCGAAAACTCTTCTTCTCGGGCGAGCCCGGGGCGAGCATCCCCTCGATCCGCTCGCGCATCATCGAGGCGTTCGCCGCCGAGGTCTACGACTCGGGAAGTATGGCCGAGGTCAGCCCATGGATGCACCTGGGAGCGGCCAGTAACGAGCCCGGTGTGCTGTGCTGGCAGGATCTCGTCTACACCGAGGTCTGCGACCCGGCAACCCTTCGCCGCGTGCCCTACGGCGAGGAGGGAACCCCCGTCTACACCACGCTCGAACGGACCAGCCAGCCCATGATTCGGCTGCTGTCGGGCGACCTGACGCGATGGGAGGCGCCATCTGAGGAGCGCGGTCGAACCTACCCCTTCCTGCCGCACGGCATCTATGGCCGCATCGACGACATGTTCACCGTCCGAGGCGAAAACATCTATCCGAGCGCGATCGACGACATCGTAATGGCCGACCCCGGCTACGGCGGCGAGCACCGGATCGTGATCAGTCGAGGGCTAGCGATGGATACCCTGGCTGTGCAGGTCGAGCACAGCGCCGACATCGCTGATGCCGCTCGGCAGAGCTGGGCCGACCGGATCTCCGAGCGGCTGCGGGTGGTCCTCGGAGTGCGGGCACACGTTGTTCCGATCCCGCCGTACACGTTCGAGCGCACGGAATTCAAGGCCCGCCGGGTGATCGATGACCGGGAGCTGCTGCGCAGCATCACCACAAACAACAATCCTACCGCCCTCGGGGGAACCTGGTGACCGGCACGGTGTCGCTGACCGATCGCGTCGTTCGGGGCGACGTGGGCGCGATCGCCAGGCTCATCACACAGATCGAGCGGCGCAGCCCCGGGGTCGATGAGGTGTTGTCCGAGCTGCACCACAGCGCGGGCCGCGCGCACGTGATTGGTGTCACCGGCTCACCCGGCAGCGGCAAGAGCACGCTCGTGTCGGCGCTGACCGAACAGTACCGGCGCGCCGGCAGAACCGTAGGCATCATCGCTGTCGACCCTTCCAGCGTGTTTACCGGTGGCGCGATCCTCGGCGACCGGATCCGAATGGCGGCGTTGGCGGGAGATCCCGGGGTCTTCATCCGGTCGATCGCCACACGCGGGGCGCTGGGCGGGCTGTCTCGGGCGGCACTGGACGCGATCACCACGCTCGACGCGGCCGGCAAGGACATCATCATCCTCGAAACCGTCGGGGTGGGCCAAGCCGAGGTCGACGTGATCAGCGCGGCACAGACAGTAGCTGTGGTCAGCGTGCCCGGGATGGGCGACGACGTGCAAGCGATCAAGGCCGGGCTGCTGGAGATCGCCGACGTTCACGTGGTGAACAAGTCCGACCGGGAGGGCGCGCACAAAACTGTCTCCGAGCTGCGGGAGATGCTGCGGCTCGCGCCACGCGTGCCCGGACAGTGGACAGTGCCGATCAAGCAGACCGTCAGTGCGACCGGACAGGGCGTGCCTGAGCTCGTCGACCGATTCGACGAACACCTCGCCTGGCTCGCCGACACCGGCGAGCGCGAGCGAAGGGCCTGGCGCAACACCGCCACCCGGATCCGATGGCTCGCCGAAGAGCTAGTGCTGGACCGGCTCAAGCCTGGTCGCCCCGACTTCGACCGCACCGTCGACGAGGTCACCGCGCGCCGCGACGACCCGCTCAGCGCAGCCCGGCGACTGATGGAACAGCTGTGACAACCACCGTCGGGCCAGTGCAGCACTTGAAGCGACCACGAAAGAGAGGACAGTACCGTGAGCGAAGGCAACGACTGGGCCGAAGCCACGCCCCGGCTGAGCAGTGACGTCCTCCTCGAGGCGGTGACCAGGGAGCTGGCCGCCTGGGAAGGCGACGAGCTCGCCGAGTTCCTCGCCCGCGCGCCGGAGTCCAAAGACGAGTACCGCAGCGGCAGCGGCCTCCCCATCAAACGCGTCTACACCCCAGCTGACCTGCCCGCGGACTGGGCTGACATCGGCCTGCCTGGCCGCTACCCATATACCCGAGGGCCATATCCAACCATGTACCGAGGCCGTGGCTGGACGATGCGCCAGATCGCGGGCTTCGGACAAGCCGAGGAGACCAACCAGCGCTTCCAGTACCTGATAGCCCAAGGACAAACCGGACTCTCGGTCGACTTCGACATGCCAACGTTGATGGGTTTGGACAGCGACGACCCGATGAGCCTCGGCGAGGTGGGCCGCGAGGGCGTCGCAATCGACGTACTACCAGACATGGAGGCCCTGTTTGACGGGATCGACCTGGAGAACATCAGCGTCTCGATGACCATCAACCCCTCGGCATGGATCCTGCTGGCAATGTACATCTGCATCGCAGAGGACCGCGGCTACGACCTGAACAAGCTCTCGGGAACGATCCAGAATGACATCCTCAAAGAGTACATCGCCCAGAAAGAGTGGATCTTTCCAGTCCGCCCCAGCATGCGGATCGTCCGGGACACGATCGGCTACTGCTCTGAGCACATGTCCCGGTACAACCCGGTCAACATCAGTGGCTACCACATCAGCGAGGCCGGCGCGAACGCGCTGCAAGAGATCGCCTTCGCGATGGCAATCACCAAGGCCTACGTCCAGGACGTCACCGCCGCAGGAGTCGACGTGGACACGTTCGCACCCCGGCTGTCATTCTTCTTCGTCAGCCAGGCCGACCTCTTCGAAGAGGTCGCCAAATTCCGAGCCGCGCGACGATACTACGCGAAGATGATGCGCGAACAGTTCGGCGCATCAAACCCACAGTCGATGCGCCTACGGTTCCATGCCCAGACCGCAGCCGCAACGCTCACGAAGCCGCAACCGCTCAACAACATCATCCGGACCACTCTCCAGGCACTGGCCGCAGTCTTCGGCGGCGCGCAGTCGCTGCACACTAACGGCCTTGACGAGGCATACGCGATCCCGAGCGAGATGGCGATGAAGCTCGCGCTACGCACCCAGCAAATCCTCGCCGACGAGACCGGGATCCCCTCGGTGATCGATCCCCTCGGAGGGTCATATTACGTAGAGAATCTAACCACTCAACTCGAGCAAGGAATCGCTGACTATATGACGAAGATCGACGACATGGGAGGGGTGGTCGCCGCAATCGAGCAGGGCTTCTTCCAACGCGAAATATCCGACACCGCCTATGACTTCGCCCGCCGCAAGGCCAGCGGCGAACGCCCGGTAATCGGCGTGAACAAATACGTGGACCCCGGCGAGGACCAAAAGATCGAGACCCACACGCTCGACCCCGAGTCCGAGGCACGGCAGATCGCCCGGCTCACGAAGGTCCAGGATAACCGTGATACCAGCCGGGCCCAGGCGGCGCTAACGAACCTACTCGCCGTCGCGCGCGATCCCGACGCCAATCTCATGCCAGCCACTATCGAGGCCGTTCGTGCCCACCTGTCGATGGGCGAAATTACCGGCGCATTGAGAATGGTCTTCGGATCTTATTTCGAAACCGCAGTGTTTTGATCTCGACGTTACAGTGGAATCGTTATGCAGTCGCGTGGCGACGCTTACTATACTTCATTGTCTGATGGAACTCAAGTCCTGAAGACAAGCCGGCATATTGCCGTGTATGGTGAGGCGGAGGAGGTAAACGCCGCAATCGCGGCAGGGATATCGACTGGCGCATTATCATCTGATCCTGTCGTGCTTATACAGGATGTACAAAACGACTTGCTTGATATCGGTGCAGCTCTCAGGAATGGCAGTCAGAGCGGAACCATCGTCAAACAAGATCACATCGATCGTGTAACGTCTGCATGCGCTAATTTTCAAACTGAATCGGCACCAACTGAGGCTGCGCTACTGGCTGGTTCAAATAATGGGGCTGGGCTCCTCAGGCTCGCGCGATGCATCGTCAGGCGAGCCGAGCGGTCTACATGGGCACTAACCGGCGAGACGTCACGCGAGTACCTGACGTTCGTCGCTTGTTACCTTGACCGCCTGGCAGACCTTCTAGCCCTCGTGGCAGTACACACCGACGAGACACATGGGATCGGCCTGCCAATAAGTGCCCGTGGGGGGCACCGGTCACCTCAACCACTATGCCGGGCCTCGCCCGGTGGGGACCAGGACGAGCCTGGCGCTACAGCACAGCGCCCGGCCTGCGGACCTAACCGTCGGTGCTCCCATGCGGGTAGTATGGGCGTGTGGTACGACCCACTACCGCCATCGTTCCCTGCCCCAGGTGCCGCTGTGCAAGATGCTGATCGCCTTGATACCGCTGGTCCACATCAATCGGCACGGCTTGTGTTGACGTGTCGACCTCAGCTTCCAGCGCTTTCTCGACCGCCTTCTTCGATCTGGTCGGAAGAATTAGGAATTAACACTATATTCGGCATCGCGGCGAACGACAGGGGCTGCTGATGACTCAGTCTTGGGAACCCGTCCGGAAGATAAGAACTCACGAGCAGGTGCTCGCGCAGGTCGAGCAGAAGATATTAGATGGGCAACTGCGTGTCGGAGAGAAGCTACCAAGTGAACGCGAACTTGTGGAAGCGCTTGGAGTCAGCCGAACCAGCGTCCGCGAGGCGCTTAGAGCATTAGAAGCGATGGGAATAATTGAAGCTGGTACCGGTTCGGGGAAGGACTCTGGGTCCATAATATCTGGACGATCTACGGCAGCTCTCAGTAACCTTCTCCGCCTTCACATGGCTCTCGCACAGATCAGTCTGACAGATCTAGTCGAAGTACGCGTCCAATTAGAAACTAATGCCGCAGAGAGCGCAGCAAGGAACCGTGACGAATCAGATATAAGGGATCTCAGGCTACTTGTTGAAAAAATGTGTAGCAGGGAGATTAGCTACGAGGAGTTCAACGAAGTAGATACTGAATTTCACGTGCGTATAGCTCGGGCGTCTCGGAACGCCCTGGCGAGCGATCTCATGCAGACATTACGCGATGCTGTGCGAACGAACATGACGGCAGTCTTCGAAGAGCTACCCAACTGGCGCGAAGTCGCTGATGGTCTTGCAGGCGAGCATGAAAAGCTGGTCGATGCTATCGAGCAGCACGATGAGGAGCTTGCGGCGCAATTGGTAAGTGACCACATCACACGATTTTATCACAACCAAGTTGTCAGGCATCTTGGGTCAGACTCACGGCGTCTCGATCATCCGGAGGATACGCGTTAAAGACGCCGAGCCGCAATGTGTCACAATCCAGGCGTAGTTGTCCCCTTCTTACCCGACATATTAATCTTTGGTGCCGACCGATCAGCTGCAAAGACCAACTTAATGATCTAATTCTGCACCTAACTGGCTCTTCGGTCTTAAGCCGACACTATAGTGCTCCTCGCTGGCATCCGACGGATTCGCCGGTGCAGTGCAACCGCACTTGGCGGCGATAGTTATCGCGGTTTCGAAATCCGCAGGCGGTTATCTGGGCGGTGTCAAGTGGCAATGCCACTAAGTTAGGCGGCTGTGCGTAGTTCTATGGTTGGTGGCCCGTCGTGCTTGGTTCCGATATCCGTAGGGCGTTTGACCCGGTAGGAGTTGTGGCGGGCTCGTTTGACCACGCGTGGGCAGGTGCGGTGCCCAATGGCCTTGCGTTAGGTAGGTCCGGTCGCGACACGCCGGGTTGATGTACGCGCCCAGGTGACCTCTCGCCGGGATGATCTTGGGGTGGCGCATGATGGGTCTGAGGGTGTCTCGCCGGAGGGCTGGTTGCCTGACCGGG
>WHTI01000164.1 GCA_009377815.1 Actinomycetota bacterium | reverse complement strand
GCGCCCGGAGGGATTCGAACCCCCGACCCTCGGATTAGAAGTCTGAACTATGGCGAGCCTCTGACCTGCGCTTTCTTACGAAACTAGCCCGTGACCGACCTGCCCTTTTGATTGATCCTCATTGAGCGACGTTAAGTGTTGTTTTCCGTTGTCTCGCGGGTTTTTATGTGGGGTAAATCACGTCCGACCCGAGACCCGCGACCCCCCACAGGTGGTCACAACCTCCTCTTGTGGATCCCGGGGCGATGACGAATCAAAGGCGGCGCGGTGTTCATTTAGCCACTTCCTTGACACCCGGTCCTCCTCGATGGTTTAGTCACTTGTATTAGACATATGACTAAATCCCAAGCTTCAGCCGCAGCGGCTAGCCGCCCCACCCAGGGCCTCTTGGATGCGGCCGAGCGCCTGCTGATAACGGAGGGTCACGCCGCGATCAGCACTCGCCGGGTGGCAGAGGAAGCCGGGCTGAATCACGGGTTGGTTCACTACTACTTCGGATCGATGGACGAGCTGCTTGTCCAAGTCCTGGAACGCTTCACGCAACGACTGATCGAGCGGCAACGCGAGATGTACGGGCTCGAGGTCCCGTTCATCGAGAAGTGGCGGGCGGCGATGAGTTACCTCGAAGCCGATGAAGCATCGGGTTATCAAAAGCTCTGGTTCGAGCTCCAAGCGTTGTCATGGAACCGACCAGAGCTGCAGGCGCGGGTAGCGCGGGTGAACGCGGAATGGCGAGCGGTTGTGACTGACGCGTTCACCGGCGCTGTTCAGAGCTACGGCCTCGACACCAATGCCTTTCCTGTTCCCGCCATCGTTTCGCTCGTGATGACCTTCAATCAAGGGCTCATCCTCGAGGGGTTGTCTGGCGTGAGGGAAGGCAGGGACGATCTTCTGAACGCGATCGATCGATGGTTGGTGTCACTCGAAGGAGGCCCAGCATGAGAGCCCGGAACCCCGATCGAGACGGTTACGCCGAACGCGGCGGCGTAAAACTTTTCTACGAGGTGTTCGGTGAGGGAGAAACGACAGTCTTCTTCCTTCCGACCTGGTCGATCATCCACTCGCGCCACTGGAAGATGCAGATCCCATACTTCGCTCGTCATTTCCGCTGCATCACCTTCGATGGTCGTGGCAACGGGCGCTCCGACCGGCCGCAAACGACCGGTGCGTACGGGGACGAAGAGTTCATGCAGGACTGTCTCGCAGTCATGGACGAGACCGGAACCGACGACGCGGTTCTCGTCGCGTTCTCGGCCGGGTGCGATTGGGCCCTCATGCTGGCGGGCCTGCATCCCGAGCGCGTGAAAGGGGCGGTGTTGATCGGTGGCGGTCATCCCGACACACCAGAGCACCCAGATCGGGTGCCATATCAGGGCCGGTTCAACGAGCCCCTAGAAACCGAAGAAGGCTGGGCGAAGCGCAACCGCTTCTACTGGGAGAAAGACTTCCGCGGGTGGCTCGAGTTCTTCATGGACAAGATGTTCACCGAGCCTCATTCGACGAAACCGATCGAAGACACCGTTTCGTGGGGCCTCGAAACCGACGCTGCAACGCTGATACGAACGGTAGCGGCACCTAGCTATCTCGAGAACGCGGCGGATCTCGAAAAGCTCGCCAGCGGCATCCGCTGTCCGATCCTGTTGATCCACGGCACCGAAGACGCGATCAGCCCTCACATCGGATCAGAGATGATGGCCACCACGCTGGATGTGCCGCTCGTAAGCATGAGCGGCTCGGGCCACGCGCCCCATGTCCGCGACCCTCTCAAGATCAACCTTCTGGTGCGCGACTTCATCGAGCCGCGCGCTCCCGTGACGACATGGCGGCGTGGGAAAACCCGGCCGAAGCGAGCCTTGTTCATTTCATCACCGATCGGTCTCGGACATGCGCAGCGAGACGTTGCAATCGCCAAGGCGCTTCGCGAGCAAGTGCCAGGTCTTCAGATCGACTGGTTGGCGCAAGATCCGGTAACGAGGGTCCTCGAGAGCGAGGGCGAGCACATCCACCCAGCGAGCCGGTTCCTCGCGAACGAGTCGCGCCATATCGAAAGCGAATCGGCTGAACACGATCTCCATTGCTTCCAGGCAGTGAGGCGGATGGACGAGATCCTGTTGAGCAACTTCATGGTTTTCCACGATCTCGTGACTGATGACGCTTACGACCTATGGATCGGCGACGAGGCATGGGAGATCGACTACTACCTCCACGAGAACCCCGAGCAGAAGCGTGCTGCGTACACATGGTTGACCGACTTCGTCGGCTGGCTCCCGATGTCCGACGGCGGCGACAGAGAAGCCTTCCTGACCGCCGACTACAACGCCGAGATGATTGAACACATAGCGCGTTTCCCACGCCTGCGTGACCGGGCCATCTTCGTGGGCAACCCTGATGACATCGTCCCCGACGACTTCGGCCAGGATCTTCCCAATATTCGTGAATGGACCGAAGAGCACTACTCGTTCTCGGGCTACGTCACTGGGTTCAACCCCGACGAGTTCTCCGACCGAGACGCCATCCGAGCGGAGCTCGGATACGCCGCCGATGAGAAGGTTTGCATCGTCACCGTGGGAGGGTCCGGAGTTGGAGAGCCTCTGCTTCGCCGGGTAGCGGCAAGTTTCGAATCGGCCAAGAGAGGGGTTCCAGACTTGCGGATGATCCTCGTGGCGGGCCCCCGCATCGAGGCGAGCTCTCTTCCCGACATACACGGGCTAGAGGTCCTCCCGTACGTGCACAATCTGTACCGACACCTCGCCGTGTGCGACCTAGCGATCGTTCAGGGAGGGCTAACGACGTCGATGGAGCTCACCGCCAATAAGAGACCGTTCCTCTACTTCCCCCTCCGGCACCATTTCGAGCAGAACTTTCACGTGAGGCACCGCCTCGGAAACTACGGCGCGGGCCGGTGCATGGACTACGAGACGGCGACCCCAGAGATCATCGCCAAGGCTGTTGCCGAGGAAGTAGGCAAGCGCGTTGAACATAGGTCAGTAGAGTCCGATGGCGCGGCACGAGCAGCGAGATTGATAGCTGAGTTGTTGTAAGAGAGATCGAGAGGAGCAAGATGATGGCAGGGATCGAGAAGAAGAGCTTCGAGTCTCCCGACGAGGTTAGGACCCCCGATAAGACGAACGTCGCGGTGGTGAAGCTGGGATCGGTTTCGGCAGGACGCCTCACTGCCCAGCCCGGATGGAAATGGTCGGAGTGCATCAAGCCGGTTGCAGGAACGGACTCGTGCCAGGCGCATCATGTCGGTGCTGTGGTGTCGGGTCAGATGCATATAGCGCACGAGGACGGAACCGAGGTCGAAGTCGGTCCCGGCGACGCGTATGTCATCGAGCCCGGTCACGACGCCTGGGTGATCGGGGATGAAGCGTTCGTGGCCTTCGAGTTCGACAGTAAGACCGCCCAAGACTACGCATCGTCATGACCGAAGCAACGCTCGGAGCGAACATCGTCGATCTGGTCGATGTCGATGAGCTTCGGGAGGAAGTGAAGAAGAAGTACCGCGAGGTCGCCGATACACCGACGGCCGAGTTCCATTTCCACACTGGGCGGCAGCACGCGTTGCGCATGGGCTATCCCGAATTGCCTTTGGACCAACTGCCGGAAGAAGCGACCGAGGCTTTCGCAGGCGTTGCCAACCCCTTCTTCTGGGGGTTGCCGGAACCCGGCGAGCGAGTCGTCGATCTGGGGGCGGGTGCGGGGATGGACAGTTTCATGGCTGCGTTAGCGGTAGGCCCGGAGGGACACGTGATCGGCGTTGATATGACGCCGGAAATGGTCGACCGAGCTACTCGCCTCGCGCGTGAACTGGAACTAGACAACATCGAGTTCCGGCTCGGATTCATCGAAGAGTTACCGATCGACTCCGGCTGGGCGGAGGTGGTTATCTCGAACGGCGTCATCAACTTGTGTCCCGACAAGCTTGGTGTCTACAGAGAGATTCACCGCATCCTCAAACCCGGCGGTCGCATGACGATCGCGGATATCTGTGTAGAGAGACCCGTTCCTGAAGGGGCCCTCAAAGACATCGATCTCTGGACCGGCTGAATAGCCGGAGCCCTGCCGTGTGCAGGATGGGAAACCGTGATCAGCGGCGCAGATCTTATCGGGATAGAGCTGGCTGGACAGGTCGATACCTTCGGCGGCGCCAGCGGTGAAGAGAAGGCTCGCCAGTTCGGGACGTCCGGCTACGCGATACGGGCGTTCAAGCCTGCCGTCAATCCTGATCGACGAATAGTGCCCTGAGATGCCAGCAGGAGGAGCGCATGTCTAAGAGGCGATCGCCGGAAAGCATGATCGACCGCGTGACAAAAATGGCGGCGTCGTGTCCTGAGACCGGGTTCGAATGCTTCCATGGCTACGGTGTCATGGGCCTCACCTTTGCCAGCGGGCACGTTCTGGCGCTGCGCCATTGGACTCGCTCTTCGATCGGGCCCGGCTACACCTCGGTCTGGCACCGCGACCCCCAGGAAGAATGGTCGTTCTGGTCGACCCAGTCTCCCGAGACGAGCTGTAATCGCTATACCGGTGAATCGGCCTGCGAGACGCGCCAGACCCCCATAGCAGTGACGTGGAGCTCGGAAGATCGGCTGCGTGTTGTTGCTCCGGATGTCGGACTCGATTGGGCGGTTGCCATCGGCTCCACCCTCATGACGAGGGTCATGGGCGTTGTCTTGCGTCGACTTCCAAGGTCGGTCAGGACCCATCCGGTTTTCCTAAAGACGATGGGACCTATCGGCGGCAGAGCGCTCGGCATCGGCAGCTTCAACATGACGGGCAAGATGCCGAACAGACAGACGTTCGTTGCTGCTCCCAGCGCGATGTGGGTCGTCAGGCAGAGCTCGGCTCGCATAGGCGACATCGACCTCGGACCCGTCGGACCACTTCCCAGACAGGCGGCGCTGCTCGATTTCCTCATTCCGCAAAGGGGAATCGTCGCGGCAGGCAGCGCCTACTTCGAGGAACTGGACCCCGACCGGCACTCCACCATCTTGGTACGACGGGCTTGAGGCACACGTCGCCTAAGAGGGGTAAAGGGCCGGTGTCCGGCCCTTTACCCTTGCGAGTTAGGAGAACGCGATTGTCTTCGCGCCCGCGACGACCTCTTCGATCACTTTGGCGGCACCCACGATGGTGGCCCCCTTCGCAACCTGGTCTTCGCCGATGTCGCGTGGCTTTGTGCACGCACCACACAGCCACACCTGGCCGCCGTTGTCGATGAATTCTTGGTAGAGGTCCTTCAGAACCGGCATCCCTTTGAATTCGATCCCATCGGTGCCACCTTGGGTTCCGAGCCACACCCCGTCCACGGTGCATAGCACGACCGCTTCCTGGCCCGCGGTCGCAGCGACGTTGGCTGCGATGAAGGGCAGCGTCGCGCGCTCGGGATCGTCTTTGCCATGTGTGGGCGAGGGGGGATTTGAACCCCCACACTCTTGCGAGCACTGGCACCTGAAGCCAGCGTGTCTGCCGTTCCACCACTCGCCCTGGCCCCGAAAAGCCTCTCCCGGGGGAACCCAGGGTATCAAGGGGTGGGGCCTCTGAGGGCGGGTAATCTGCCGTCGTGGGCGTTGCCAAGAGCATCGAGCAGAAACTGGAGGGCCTCGTGGAGGGGTTCTTCACCAAGGTGTTCCGCTCGGGGCTCCAGCCGATCGAGGTGGGGCGGAAGATCCTCCGTGAGATGGCCG
>WHTI01000481.1 GCA_009377815.1 Actinomycetota bacterium | reverse complement strand
CGTCGTAACGGGCCACGGGCTCGGTTGCGGGGAGGTTGAGCACCGCCCCGGTGCGGACATTGAATTCCGACCCGTGTTTGGGGCATTCGATCTCGTCGTCGAAGAGATCACCCTCGGCCAGCGACGCCTCTTCGTGGCTACATCTGTCGGCGATCCCGTAGATGTCACCCTCTACCCGGAACAGAGCGATCCGGTAACCATCGGTGTCCACCCGCAGACCGGTCCCGTCGGGAATGTTGCCCACCGAGGCGAGACGAATACGGGTCACGACTGCGATGACGCCGCAGGTGTGTGTGAATGGGCGCGGACGAAACGCTGGGCGAAGATCTCCTCGACGACCTCGTTGAACTCGGTCACCGGCAGACGGTCGATCGCCTCCCGGAAGAACCCGCTCATGAGCACCCGTTCGGCGCGCTCCCGGGAGAGTCCACGGCTCATCAGGTAGTAGAGGTTGGCCTCCTCGAGCGGGCCCACCGACGACCCGTGCCCACAGATCACGTCGTTGTTGAGGATCTCCAGGTTGGGGACGGAGTGGGCCTTGGCCTCCTCGGAAAGGACGAGGTTGCGGTTGGTCTCAAAGGCGGATGTCCCGGAGGCGTCCTCGTCGATGCGGAGGAGACCGGTGAAGACCGATTGCGCCCGGTCCTCCACGGCGCCCTTGAGGAAGACATCGCTCGATGTGTTCCGTCCGATGTGGTTCATGACCATCCGGTAGTCGAGGGTTTGGTCGCCCTCGCCGAAGAACACGCCTACCACCTCCGAGGACGAACCGTCGCCCTCCATCTCGATGGTGAGATCGAGCCGGCCGAGAAGGCCACCGATGCCGACCTCACCAAGACGCACGGTGGCGTCGCGTCCGACCCGAACCCGCTGGTGGACGACCCCGACACCATCCGGAGCGAAGCCCTGCACCTCGAGGAAGCGAAGACGGGCACCGTCGCCGACATCGAGGAAGACATCGGGGACACTGTGGGTGCCGTCGTTGCCGCGGTGGACGAGGATCACCGAGGTCTCCGAGTTGGTG
>WHTI01000426.1 GCA_009377815.1 Actinomycetota bacterium | reverse complement strand
GGCACCGGGACATGCCGGTGCGAATGTGCTGTCGAGCACGTCCATGTCGACATCCACATGGATCGATTCGACGTCCCCTATGTACTCGAGCGCCGCCGCCACTGTGGCATCGAGACCGCCCGACTCGACGGTTTCCATGGTGAAGACGCCGATCCCGTGATCGTCGCACCACCCCCGATAGGGCCGTGAATTGGAAAAGGAGTGGATCCCCACCTGGGCGACCTGCGATCCGGGCAGACCGTCCTCGGAGATCAGACCGCGGATCGGCGAGCCGTTGCTCGGGACCGGTTCCAGGGTGCGGACGTCATGGTGGGCGTCGAATGTGATCACCCCGACACCGTCGAGGTCACCAAGGCTGCGGACGACGGGTCGGGTGATGGCGTTGTCGCCACCCACGAACAACGTCAGCTCTGAGCCGGGCAGGTCGCGGACCAGCTGGGCGATATCCTCGGGGATCTTCTCGGCGGGAATCGCCTCCACCGCGAGGTTACCCCGGTCGACGAGGGGAACCGTCGTCAGATCGAAGGAGAGCTCACCATGAAACGGGGAGAACCGGCCGAGACGACTTCGTATCGCTCCCGGTGTGAGATCGGCTCGGGACGGGGAGAGGGACGCCACCGCGGTGGGGACCCCGATCAAGGCCACCTCCGGCTCAGCACCGGGATCGGCCAGCCACTGGTCAACCCGGGGCCACAGCGGATCGTCGATCATGCCGCCCAACGTTAGACCCCTGCGAAGCGTGGGGCGGTCCGAGTTGCGACCGTATGTTTCGCCCCGTCGCTCGCGACCGGGTCCTGGCCTCCTCTGTCAGCCGGGAACCACCGCTTCGAAACCGAGACCGTCGGCTGCGGCGCTCTGGCGGTGGTCGAAAGTGAGGAACCTGATCGGTCGCGGAAGCCGGTCAGCCGCCGCGAGGTGAACGGCATCCAGTGTTCTCACGCCCGTGGCGCACCCAATCTCGGCGGCACGTTCGAGGCATGAATCATCCACCGGCACCAGGGCCAAGAGTGAGGCATCGGCTTCGAGGTGGGTCAGCACCTCACTCAGCGCCGGCTCGTCCACCATGCGACACAGTGTGATCCGAGCTTCTGTAACGGCGAGCAGCGATGCGCACCAAACGGGCTCGTCGTCCATGATCCGCAGGACGTCTGCTCGGTTGGGCTCGTCGAGGTAGCGTT
>WHTI01000048.1 GCA_009377815.1 Actinomycetota bacterium | reverse complement strand
CTGCAGCTTCGCTCCCAGTACTCGATCTACGACGGGCTCTACGGGGCCAAGGGAGCACCCCTCCCCGAAGATGCCTTCGCCGAGCACCTCGACGAACTCATCGTGAGGCATGATCTCGGCTTCGACGTCTTGACCGCGCCGCGCGACCCATCGCTCGCGGACTACGTCGGGGCGCGCGACGCGGATCGGGTCTTCGACACGGTGATCCCGCGCTACGACGTCGTCGTGATCGACACTCCGCCGGCACTCAATGAGGTCGTCCTGACCGCTCTCGATCGCAGCGACCTCGTCGTGGTCATGGCGACGCTGGATGTCCCCAGCCTCAAGAACCTCAGGGTGTTCCTCGACACCGTCACCCGCTTGAAGATCGACGATTCGAGGCTTCGTCTGGTGCTTAACAAGATCGACTCGGACGTTGGGCTTGACGTGAAGCAGGCTCAAGAGACCTTCAGCGATCGCTTCGTGGGTCTGATCTCTCAGTCCCGCGCCATCATGCGGGCGATGAACATGGGCACGGTCGTGATCGAGTCCGAGCCCCGCCACGCCGTGGCCCGGGAACTCCTGAAGGCGGTGGGGGACGTCCTCCCCGAGGATCTCGCTGCCGAAGTCAAGGCCGCGACCCCCAACTCCGATCGCGGTGGACTGCTGTCCCGGTTGCTTTCCAAGAAGGGAGATCAAGGATGAAGCTCTCAGAGCGGCTGGCTCAGGCCGCCAAGGACACCTCCGGAGCCCCTCTCATCACGAACGGAGAGACGGCGGTACCCGCCCTCGTAACCGAGGCTCCGCCGGAGAAGGGCCGGCTGTCGTCGCTGGATCACCATTCGGAGGCGCTCGAGGGCCTCAAAGCCCGTGTCCGGGCGGCGGTGGTCAAGGAGATGGGTCCCAAGCTCGCCACCGGCGCGGTCGACGAAGGCGATCTTCGCCTTCGTCTGGAGCGCCACCTCGCCGAGGAGATGAAGGGGTCGTCGGTGACCGTCGGCCCGCGCGAGAAGGCCGCGTTCTTCCAGGAGATGCTTGCCGACATGCTCGGCTGGGGTCCGCTTGAGATGTTGATGGAGGACCCCGACGTCACCGAGATCATGTGCAATGCGCACGACGAGATCTGGATCGAGCGTGAGGGCAAACTTGCCCGAACCTCGATCCGCTTCTCCGGGCTCGATTCCTATCGTCAGGTGATCGACCGGATGCTCGCCGTCGCGGGCCGCAGGGTCGACGATGCATCGCCGATGGCGGATGGCCGTCTGAAGGATGGAAGCAGGATCAATGCCATCATCCCGCCGCTCGTGGTGGGAGAGCCTGTGCTGACGATCCGTCGTTTCCCCGAGATGCCCTACACCGTGCTCGACCTCATCCGCATGGAATCGATCTCCCAGGATGCAGCCGTGTTCCTGTCTGCGGCGGTCAAGGGAAAGTTGAACGTGCTGATCTCCGGCGGAACCGGTACCGGAAAGACGACCCTGCTCAACGTCCTGTCGAACTACATCCCCGACACGGATCGTGTCGTCACGGTGGAGGATGCGGCCGAGCTGAAGCTCGAGCAACCTCATGTGGTCCGGCTCGAGTCGCGTCCCGCGAACATCGAAGGTGTCGGCCAGGTCTCGATCCGCGATCTGGTGAAGAACGCGCTGCGCATGCGGCCCGATCGGATCGTCATCGGTGAGGTCCGTGGGGCCGAAGCGCTCGACATGCTCCAAGCGATGAACACGGGGCATGAGGGCTCGCTCACGACCGTTCACGCCAACTCTGCTCGTGATGCACTGGCGCGACTCGAAACGATGGTGCTCTTCAGCGGGCTCGATCTCCCTCTGCAGGCCGTGCGCGAGCAGATCGCCAGCGCTCTCGACATCGTCATCCAACTGGATCGCAGGAGCGATGGAGGGCGTTCGATCGTCGCCATCGCCGAGATCCAGGGCCGCGAGGGTGACGTCATCACCATGCAGGACGTCTTCAAGCGAGCCGGCGACGGGCCCCTGATCGCGACCGGCCTTCGGCCGAAGGTGGCGGAGAAGCTCGCCGAGCGTGGGGCTCCTCTTGAGGCCGCGATCTTCCGCGGCTCGGGCAACGGTAACGGGAGGCAACAATGACTCCCGACGTGATCGGCGCGCTCCTCGTGGGGGCCGGCCTGTTCGCGGTCGTGGTCTCCGCTCAGGCGCGCAAGGGGAGACGGGTTCGAAATCTGAGAGAGCTCGTTGAGACCGCCTACCTCGAGAGCGGCTCCGGAGAGTCGGCCAAGGAGACTTCCAAGATCCTCGCCCGAGCCGGGTTGCTGACCGAACGCGCCCTCGGCAAGAGCGGGGCTTTCGCTCGGGTCACCTCAAGGATCGAACGCAGCGACTGGGAAGTGACGCCCGGAGAGTTCATCGCGGCGTCGTTGGTGGCCGGGACGCTCGGTGCCGTCGTGGGTGTCATCGGCTCGTCGACCGGCCTGGCGGTCCTCCTCGCAGCCGCGGGCCTCACGATCCCGTATCTCGTCATGAGTCGATCGGTCGAACGGAGGCGGGCCGCGTTCGAGGACCAGTTCCCCGACGTTCTCGATCTCCTTGCCGCGGCGCTCGAGTCCGGCTCCTCGATCCAGCAATCGCTCGAGGTCGTCGTCTCGGAAGCATCCGAGCCCGCGGCCTCCGAATTCGGCCGGGTCCTATCCGCGGCTCGCCTCGGTGCGCCGTTGGTCGACGCGCTCAAGGCGATGTCGGAACGCCTCGGGTCTCGTGACCTCACCTGGACCGTGCAGGCCATCGTCGTGCAGCAACGTACCGGTGGCCGGCTCGCGGACATCCTGCGGACCGTCGGCGAATTCATGAGAGCCAGGGAAGAGGTCCGTCGCGAACTGAGAGCCTTGGTGGCGGAGGGGAAACTGTCGGCCTACATCCTCGGCGCCCTGCCGTTCGCGGTCGCGGGGTTCCTCCTTCTCACGAACCCGGACTATCTGGATCCGCTGTTCAGCACGCTTCCCGGCCTCGTGATGGTGGTCGGAGCGTCCGTGATGATGGTCTTCGGGTTCTTCGTCATGTCCCGGATCATCAAGATCGAGGTGTGAGCATGGTCACTCTTATCGCAGCGTTGCTGGTCGGCGGGGGCCTGGGGGCGTTCGCTTACGGACTCGCCCGGACCCGCGCCGAGGTTGCCACTACGACACCGAGTGCCATCGAGGTCGACGACGGGACCGTCCATCGTCCCGGCGCGGTCTATCGCGTGCTGGAGCCTCTACTGGCGGCTTCGGCTCGGGTCATGGGGAAGGTCTCTCCCACAGGACGCGTCGAGCTGATCCGGAACCGGATCGTGTACGCTGGGTTCGAGGGCAAGGTTTCGAGCGAGCGCATCTTCTCCTACAAGGCCGTTGCCGCCGTGCTGGGGTTCCTGCTCGGTTGGGCGGCGCCTTTCGGCAGCTTCCCACCGGTTCTGTGGGGATCGTTCATCGCGGTGCTGGCATCGTTCGTCCCCGACCTATGGCTCGACTCCCGCGCGAGGGAGCGACAGGCGAAGGTGGCACTCGACCTCCCCGAGGCCCTGGACCTGCTCTCGATCACCGTCGAGGCCGGACTGGGTTTGGAGCAGGCGATGGAGATCGTGACCGAGAACCTCGACGGTCCTCTCGGGGCCGAATTCACCCGGGTACTCAGAGAGATCGAACTGGGGGTCTCGCGCCGGGATGCGCTCGTCAATCTTCGGGACCGAACCGACGTCCCCGAGCTCTCCGGCTTCGTCATCGCGTTGATCCAGGCCGACCAGATGGGGTCACCCGTCGCCGACGTGCTGAGGGTCCAGGCCGCTCAGGTCAGGTTGAAGCGTCGACAGAGAGCGAGGGAGAAGGCAGCTCAGGCTCCGGTGAAGATCCTCTTCCCGGTGATCCTGTTCATCTTCCCGGCGATCTTCGTCGTGACGGTCGGCCCCGGAGTGATCGAGATCCTCGAGAACATCGTGAACCGCTGAACCTGACTCTTAGTCAGACGGTTGCTCCGCGCTTGCCGGTTCGATCATGTTGACAACCGACCGGAGGATCGAGGCGATCGCGCTACGCATACGGTCCGCTTGATGTTTCGTCAGCCGAGTGGGAACGATACTTGCCATCAGCCAGCACGAACCGATGGTGAAGAGGATCAGACCCTTGTTGGCCGAGCCGCTGCCAAGACCACCCAGTCCGTCCCAAGAACCGTTGAGCACTAAGACAGTCAATCCAGAGGCCATCGCCGCGAGCCCTACTGCTCCTCGGATGCGCGCCATGAAGCTGAGAAGGCCAACGGTAAGACCGGCAACAGCTACGGCGAAAGACACGTTCTGAATGTTGATCTCGTAGTCCGCCAGGGCTGAGGTTGCCACGGCCCAAGTGACTCCTCCGCCGATCAGGGCTATCGCCGTTCCGGCGATCCTGTTGGTGGCCCCGACCAGCGTCGCCGTCACGAGAAGCGTGAGCCCGAGCGCAGCAACAGCTATCGGTGCAAGCAAATGGGACTCGAGGGCGCTCGACGACGGCGTGATATGACTGACCCAGAGTGCGATCGCGGCGACCAAACCTAGGCTCACCGTGATGATCCGTGTCCTCGACATCGGTCTCCTCCTTATATCTGCGACCTCCATGATGATCTGCTGCGGATCTCCAAGGTCAGCGACTGCGAGCGCTTCCGCTCCGGCGCGGGGTCGGCCCCCCACTTCGTAGGTCGCCGCGGCCTGGTAAAGGTGGTCCGCAACCTCCACCGACAACCTCGAAGGATCGATCCCTGCGCCCCGGGCGTCCGCCTCAAGCCGTTTGAGGTAGTCGCTGATCACATCTGACTCCTCGCCGGCTTCGAGACGACCCTTTGCACCGCGTCCGCGAAGGAGGTCCACTCTCTGGTTCGGCGAGCCAGCTCGCGCTTCCCGGCTCGCGTCAGCCGGTACATGCGCCGTCGTCTTCCGTCCACCACGGTCCATTCGCTTGTCAACAACGAGCCGGCCTCGAGCCGGTAGAGAGCGGGGTAGAGGGTGCCTTCGGGGATATCGAAGTCGCCTTCGCTCGTGAGTCGCAGTTGCTCGGCGATCGCATAGCCGTGTCTCGCTCCTCGTGCGACGACCGATAGCACGAGCAGGTCGAGATGTCCTCGGATCAACTCAGCAGCCATACCTAGACACTCTAGGTATCATAAGAGATTGAGTCAAGCATGCCCCGGCATAGCCGAGGAGGACTTAGGGGTGGCGCAAAGGAGTTCCTACTCCTCGCGGCCGAGGGCCAAGTAGAGGATGACCACGCCGATCACGAGGAAGACGGTGAGGGCGATGAACGCTCGGCCGCCCTGCTCGCCGGCATCGATGCCGGCACCGCAGGCCGGCATGGCCAGCGCGAGCACGGCCACGAGGGGGGGGCGCAACTTCCGGATCGTCTTCATCGAACGCCTCTCTCTTTTCATGCGGTCACCTCGACGCCCTTCGCTTTGCGCTCGGCCCGACTGAGGCCGACCAGGTGCAGAACGAAGAGGATCAGGACTCCAAGCGTGATCTTGCGGGGGAGTCCGTAGGGGTCACCCGGATCGAACTCGACCACGACCAGCACCGTTTCTGGGTCACCGACCTGGGCCGGGTCGGGGGCGGCTGCATCCTCGCCCACGCCGGCTTGGAAGAGCGTGGCACCGTAAAGCTTGTCGTTCAGCTCCAACAGTCGCGTTGAGTCGACCGTGGTGAGGGGATCGATCGCTGCCTCATCCCCCTCGGGCTCGAAGGTCGTGATCTCGTCTTCTTCGATCGCCGCGGTCAAGGCTTCGCTCGCAGCCCCCTCAGCTTCGGACGCATGCGTGACGTCTTCCTCATCGTCGGCGTCGGGTGGACGCCAATCCCCTTCGGGATAGGAACCCGCCCCGGAGAAGTCGATCTCGGCCGGCTCTTCCCCGACTCCCAGGGCGGACCAGCTGGGCGCCACGCCAACGGGACCGAGCTGCGTGAAGGACCACACGGTTCCCATGATCAGGACGAACGCCAGGGTCACCGAGGCCGTGATGAAGTACGCAAGCCGTGAGCCAAGGACGACTGCCAGCAGCAACCAGATGCTGCCGCAGAAGACGATGAGGGCGGAGATGAATACGCCGTAGCCCTCGAGTGTGATCGCGTCCACCTAGAGGCTCCGTTCGTAGTTAACGACCGCACGGATCTGCTGCATCGTGAGTGGATACGGGTTCGAGGGGATGCCCTGCTCGGGTGCGTCGCCGAACGGAGGCATGAACGCGAAGCGTCGACCGTTGATCACCGTGAACAGGTGCTGGGCGGTGGTGAGGTGCTCGACCTTCCCCTTCCACAGGGCGGCGCCCTGGTGCCACTCAGCTTCTACTCCGGTCTCGTCCTTGCCCTGCCCTTCGGCTCCGTGGCAGACCGCGCAGCGTGCGGTGAAGATCTCCTCGCCGCACGCGAGGTCGAACGGCTCCGGGTTGCCACACTCTTCCGAGATCCCCGGCGGAGCTTCCTTGTTGCCGGGCAGCGTCCCGAGGAAGGCGATGACGTCGTCAACCATCTGCTCGGTCATCGACCCGCCGTATTCGGTGCCCCAAGCGGGCATCGGCGTTCCGGGGCGTCCGCGCTCGATCGTGAAACGGATGACTTCTTCGTCCCAGCGGGTGAAGACGTTGTTGAGCGGCGGAGCGACGTAGGCGACCTCGTCCCCGGTCACCGGATCGATGTACCCGTTGGCCGCCTGTCCCCCAGAAGCCCAGGTCTCCACGTCGGTGTCCTCGTTGGCAGGACCGTGGCACTGAGCGCAGTTCTGGCCGAGCGCGATCTTTGACTCGGCCTCCTTGAAGTCGGCCGGCCCGCCCGCTTCGGCCTCCTCGAGGTCGGGAGGCTGTCCGTAGACCTGGAACCCTCGTTCGATCGAGGTTTCGTCCTGGTGTTCTTGGAACTGGTCCTGGCGGTCGGTCTCGGGGAGCCAGTAGGCGGGGATGAACGCCGCGAGCGCAAGCGTCGAAAGAACGCCGTAGATCATGATGCGCTCCAGCCGTCTCCCTTCGAGGATCTCGTCCGGCTGGCCCGGGCGCAGCGCCTTGGGGATGCCGAGCCTGGCCGCCGGGTCCTTGGTCCGAGTCCGCGCGATGAAGATGAACCACAACGCGGCGGCGGGGAGCAAGACGACGACGGCGATCGTCAGGATGTCGCTCGTGTTCACTTGGTCCTCATGGCTGAGTGGTCGACGCACGGCGTCGTTGCGTTAGGCACTGGGCACACACAGGGGTCCGGCCGGGCCCGAGAACTTTGCCCATGTGTCGGTCCCGCGGGGAGGGCCGGTCTGGAGGTCGCCGGTGTCGACCACCACCTTGCCGCCGACGATCTCGATCGGGAACCGGTCGAGGCCGCGGGGAGCGGGACCCTCGTGGTATTCACCCGACAGCTTGTACTTGGAACCGTGACACGGGCACTCGAACAGCAACGAGGTGTCGCAGTGCGGAACCGAACAACCGAGGTGCACGCACTTCCGGTACAGGGCCTGCATCTTGTTCTCGACCGCAAAGGTCGTGGCGTAGACAGGGGCATCGCCGGTGCCGTCGTAGTAGGTCAGCCAGAAGCGACCCTCGGCGACGAAGACCGGCTTGAACCCACCGGCCGGCCCGATCTCGGCGAGGAGGTCCTCGTAGCTCCCGGCCGTGATCCTTGTGCCGAATCCACCGGTGAGCTTCGGCCACAGGAACGAGAGGGTCGACATCCCGAAGATCCCGAGGAAGACCCCGAACGAAGCGGACCAGGTCCGGTTGAGGAACTGCCTCCGGGAGACCGCGAGCTGATCGGGCGTCAGGGGCTTGCGTGCCTTGGCGGGGACCTTGGCGACCGTGACCCGAGGCTCGGGTTCCGGCTCGGGGCCGGGTTCGGTGATCGCGTGGACGACAGGTTCCGACCCGGAGTCTCCAGCATGGGCGTCGAGCGCCTTCGCTTCGGCCTTGGCTTTCCGCTCGCGACGGATCGTGATGTTGGCCATGAACAGGCCCCACGCCGCGACCGAGGCCGCCACCACTATCAGCGCGATCGTTCCAGGACTCACCTGTTACTCCTTACAACTCGTAGGGCGTCATAACTCGAAGAAGATGCCGTCGTTCCAGGGGAACGTGAAGTTGAACCCTGGCCCTCTGAAGAACATACCGATGATCGTCAGCACCGCGAACGTGAGCATGAAGAAAGAGAAGATGACGATCGCGAGTTTGCGGTCGTCCGGCCGCGTCGATGGGTTGCGGTCGATGTATGGGGCGGCAAAGAGCCCGATGATGATCACCGTCGGGATCGTCACACCGGCGACCTGCGGGTGGAAGTAACGCAGCAACTCCTGTAGCCCGAGGAAGTACCACGGGGCTTTGGACGGGTTGGGGGTCTGGTTGAAGTTGGCGAGCTGGCGGAGCGGTGCGTCGACGACGGCCGAGAAGACCGTGATCAAGATGAGAACGATCAGCAGGGCGACGAACTCGGCGGCCATCAGGTGCGGCCACACGTTGACCCGGTCCATCGGCTGACGCTCGACCTTCTGGATGGCCTCCGGCTTCACCACCGCGAGCAGACGCTGGACCCGCTCGGGAACCGCGCCGTTGCCGCCCGCAGCCTTTCTCGCCGGAGCCGCCTTGGCGACCGGAGCGGCCTTGGCGGCAGCGGGTTTGGCCGCCGGCTTCTCCTCGGTGGCGGTGGCCGCGGCCGCAGGAGCTTTCCTCGGAGCGGTTGAGGGATCGGGCTTGTTCGGGTCC
This sequence comes from Actinomycetota bacterium, assembly GCA_009377815.1. GTDB lineage: Bacteria > Actinomycetota > CADDZG01 > CADDZG01 > WHSQ01 > WHTI01. The sequence goes on along the minus strand of WHTI01000048.1, from coordinate 11,424 downwards.
TTGGAGCCGCGTTCGGCCCGCACCCTCGCGGCCTTGGCGCGAGAGGTTGCGACCACCGGGCTGGAGCCCTTGGCCTGCTCCTCGGCCAGTACCTGCTCGAATACCTCGTCTGGTGTCGGCATAGGCTCTTCCTCGGATCCCTACATGGGACCGGAGATACCTCCGTCCTTCCGAACCCTCCAGAAGTGGATCGAGATGAAGATCACGATGATGAACGGTAAGAAGAGGACATGAAGCGTGTACCACCTCAATAATGTCTCCGGCCCGATGACGGGGCCCCCGAGCAAGGCGAACTGAACCTGATCGCCGACCACCGGCGAGTTCTTCATCATCTCGGTACCCACCGTCACGGCCCACACCGCGAGCTGGTCCCAGGGGAGCAGGTAGCCGGTGAACGCCAGCAGCAGGGTGAGGAGCAGGAGGATCACGCCGACGATCCAGTTGAACTCGCGCGGCGGCTTGTAGGCGCCGGTGTAGAAGACCCGGGCCATGTGGAGGAACACGGTGATGACCATGAGGTGCGCGCCCCACCGGTGGAGGTTCCTCACCAGGAGGCCGAAGCTCACCTGGGTCTGGAGATTCTGCATGTCGGAGTACACCGCACCGACGTCCGGCCGGTAGAAGAACATCAGGTAGATGCCGGTGATGGTCAGCAGGATGAACAGGAAGAACGACAGGCCGCCCAGGCACAGGGTGTAGCTGAGCTTGATCCCGTGCCGCTTCACCTTCACCGGGTGCAGGTGGTACAGCAGCGAGTTCATGACCACATAGGCACGGTTGCGGGGCGAGTCGGCATAGCCACGACGGAAGATCGACCCGGGACGGAAGATGGACCTCCACAGCTGGCTCTGATGGAGCTCATCGACCCGCTCCGCGAGCTTCTCCTTCGGCTTCCAGCCAGCAGACTTAGCCACTAGTTCCTGGGTCCTTTCAGCTCCGGCGTGAGCAACATCTTCCTACGAGGCCTTCTGCGTTTCCGGCACGGTCCCCATGGCTCGTGCCGACGTCTTCTTCTTGCCTCCGGTGACCTGGCTCTGGACCAGGGCACCGGTCGGACAGCGCTCGACGCAGAGGTTGCAGCGCGTGCAGGCGTTGTCGTCGATCAAGAAGAGGATGTCGGACTCGCCGATCGTGTTTGCCAGCGAGACGTTACCCGAATCGGCGACCGCATCCGGGGACACCATGTGGATGCAGTACCACGGGCAGATATCGACGCAACCTTCGCAAAGGATGCACTGCTCGGGGATGAAATCGATGAAGTTCTTCGGCTTGACGGCGCCCTTCAGCCAGTCGGAGTCGACGAGCTCCATCTCGTAGTCGGTTCGGAAGATGGGTTTCTCGATCGTTTCCATCTTCTTCGGTTCGGGTGCCTTCGGCATTCGTTGGTTTCCTGCACTCCCTACTTGCCCGACATGTATCCCTTGACGGTGTCCTGCAGGTCCTTCTGTCCGACCCTCTTCTGCTTGGCCTTCTGCCAGAAGTACGCAACTACCAGCATCACGGTGAAGCCACCCATCTGGAGCCCGTTGGCGATGACGTCACGGGCGATCTGTACCTGCTTTGGATTGAAGCCCTCGGCTTCGACCCCGGGGATCTTGGTGGTCCAGTCGATCACTTTGGTCACGTTGGCGTCGACCCAGTAGATGAAGTAGGAGGGGACCTGTCCGGTCACGATGATCAGTAGGACCCAGATGAGCAAGCCCAGGAGCACGGCTCGGGTCCACGTCATGGGTTTGTCGGTGTACCGGTAGACCCGCTCTTTCATCGACATCGCGGCGCCATATTACGGGCGGGCAGCCCCGTCAGCAAACAGGCGAATGTCCGGGCTGACCTGCGACTTTGCGCGTATGTGACTGGGATCGCGCCAACCGCGCGGATCACGCCTCTTCGGTCGCCTTCTCTTCGGTCAGGGCCTCGTTCTTGCGCGCTTTCCGTCGTCGCCACCACCAGGCCGCCGCGATCACCACCAGCGAGACGCCGATGATCAAGGTCGGGATGTCGAAATAGTTCAGCGCGCTCTCCCAGTTGTCCTCGACGACCACGCCGAGCCACGCCAGGGCGAACGTCCAGGGCACGACCCCGAGGAACGTGTAGAGCGTGAACTTCCCGAAGGGCATCTTGGCGATGCCGGCGGGAAGCGAGATGAAGGTGCGGATCACCGGGAGCAGGCGTGAGAAGAAGGTCGCGGCGTCGCCGTGTTTGGCCCACCAGACCTCGGCCCGGTCGATGTCGTGGCTCTTGATCAGCACGTACTTCCCGTAGCGGTCCAGCACCCCGCGACCCATCTTTCGACCCACCGCGTAGGCGATCCAGGAGCCGACGACGTTTCCCGCAACGCCGGCGACGCCGACCCAGAAGAAGTCGAGTGTTCCGGTGGCGGCGTACCAACCGCCGACCAGCATCGTCACTTCGCTGGGGAACGGGATGCAGGCCGATTCGGCGAGCATCAGCAAGAAGATGGCGACGTACCCGTAGTCGGTGACCCACTCCTCCATGAGCTGGATCAGGGAATCGAGGATCTCCACGGTCTCCTAAGACCCCTTCCGAAGAGTGTCGAGATGCTTGGTCAGTCTGCGCTCGCGGACCACGAGGGTCGACACGTACCCTCCGATGCCGGCGCCGGCGCAGAGGAACGCGGTGATCATCCAACCGAGGCTGCTCATGTGGACACCGGGATGCCCGACGCTGGCCCTCGGTCCGGACGTTCCGCTTCGATCTCGAGACGATCGACCTCATCCTCGAGGCGACCGATGCGCACGCGCGTGGCGAGGAGCCACGCGAAGAGGAGCGTGAACGCGACCAGCGCGGTGAAGAAGGCGAGCAGTTCCGGGCCACCCAGGCCGGAGCTTCTGGTGGGATCGGCGGGCGTCGGTCCGCTCGGGTGGAGGGTGCGCCACCAGCGCACCGAGAAGTGCACGATCGGGACGTCGAGGAAACCGATGATGCCGACGACCGCCGCGAGGCGCCCGGACCGGGCCGGATCGCGCGTCAGGCTGCGCAGGAACAGGTAGCCGAGGTAAGTGAGCCATAGGATAAGGGTCGAGGTGAGCCGGGCGTCCCATTGCCACCAGGTTCCCCACGCCGGTCGCGCCCAGATCGGTCCGGTGATCAGGACGAGACTCGTGAACAGGACCCCGATCTCCGCGGCCCCATGGGCCAGCAGGTCCCAGCGCCTCTCGGACGTCCGGAGGTATGCGATCGAGGAGATGAACACCACCGCGAAGGCAAGGTATGCGACCCATGCGGACGGGACGTGGAAGTAGAAGATCCGTTGCAGGGGACCGCCCCCGGGGTAGTCGTCGGCCTCGCGCGCCACGAAGAAGATGAAGATGAGCGACAGCGCCAAGAGTCCCCAGGCGGCGCTGCCGAGCAGCTTCAGATTGCGACTCCGGCGGGTGGTGGGCGAGGTGGCCATGACGGGCAAGGTTATTCGAGGACGAACTCAAACACGAGCGCGGCGGTGATCCCGAGGATCACGTCGAACGCGATCAGGACCCCGAACCACCCGGCCTCGACCAGGGTCCCGAAGGTTCCGCCTGCGATCAGATCCGAGGTCAGATCCGCTCCCGCGATGAATACGGGGATCAATGCGGGTAGCGCGAGCACCGGGAGGATCAGCTCCCGACTCGATGTCTGCGCGGCCACGGACGCGAACAGGGTCCCCACCGCGACGAATCCGATGTCTACCAGCAGGATCACCAGCAACAGTGGCGCGAGTCCGGATCCTACATCGAGCGTGAACAGCAGGACGAACAACGGGAGAAGGAATGCTTCGACGAGCAGGATGAAGATCAGGTTCGCCAACGCCTTTGCGAGGAACATTCCGGAGCGGTCGAGAGGGACGAGCAGCAGCGCGTCGATCGCGCCTTCGGTCTGTTCGGTTTCGAACGTGCGCGCGAATCCGATCAATCCCGCGAACAGGATGGTGACCCAGAAGAAGCCGGCGAGGACATCGGCAACCGTGGTAGCCGATGCTCCCGCGATCGCACGCTCGTTGTCACCGGTGGTGGGAAGGGTGAACGCGAGCAGCAGTGTCACCGCGAACGAGAATGCGAGCATGGGAACGAGAGTGTCTCGGGCGCGCAGTTCGATGCGCAGATCCTTACGCGTCAGTAGAAGGGTCTTGGCGACGAACCCCGGTTCGTTCACTCGGCCCCAGCCCCTTCGGTTCTTTCGTTCGGGCGGTACGTCCCGGCCACCGTGACGCTGCCGCGCGTGAGGATGACCCCTCCGTCTGCGTAGGCCTTGACCCGCTTGGCCCCGTGCGTCGCGACCACTCCGATCTTCCCCGGCGCGCGCCACGCGGTGATCGCAGCAGTCACTGCGGCCGCGCCGTCGTCGTCGAGGTTTGCGTACGGCTCGTCGAGCAGCAGGATGTCCGGGTCGTGTAGCAGCGCACGAGCGACTGCCGCGCGGCGTTTGAGCCCGGCCGATAACTCGCCGACGCGGGTGTCGGTCCGATCGGCGAGGCCGACGCGCTCGAGGATCGTGCCGGGTGCATTCGGGGCGCAACCGTAGAGACGCCCGAACAGCTCCAGATTCTCCCCGATGCTGAGGTGCAGGTACAGCCCCGAGTCGTGACCCGCGTAGCCCAACCGTCGCCGGAAGCTCTCCTCGCGTAGGTCGAGCGCCCTACCGCCGACCATCACGGTTCCCGCGCTCGGCCTCAGGAGGCCCGCCATGACCCTGAGGAGCGTTGACTTACCCGAACCGTTCTGGCCGAAGAGACCGGTGACCCCCTCGGCGAGATCGAGATCGATCCGGTCGAGTGCGACCGTGCGCCCGTAGACGACCGTGACCCCCCGCGCCTCGATCAACGCGCGACCTCATCCTTGGGGAGCGCTCCGGCGCGCTCCTTCAACTCCCGCCGCAGCCGGGCCCAGTCGTCCTCGGTGATCTCACCGCGGTCGCGACGAACATCCAACTCTGCGATCTGGGTAAGGAGATCGGTGCGCGTCGGCCGCGGTCGTGTCGTCTTCGAACGCCGGCCTCGTTTCCTTACGCTCCATCCGATCCCCAGGGCCATCAGGATCACGAGGGCCGCGACCGCGCCGATGATCCAGCCGGCGAGCCCGGAGGTGCCGGTCGCGGCCTGTACCGACACCATCTGGATCTGGTTCCCGGCCTCGATCGCTTCCTCGCTGGACCACCGGGTGTAGTCGATCCCGCCCACGGTCACGTTCCCGTCGGGCTGGAGCCGGTTGGAGCGGACGTCGAACCCCTCGGGCGCATGCACGGAGAACTGGACGATGTCGTAGACCGCGGTCCGAGAGAGATTGTAAGAGCCGGTCGACCCCACGACCCGGTAGCGGAAGGTGATGCTGGTTTCGCCGGGCGGGATCGCGGCGGTGATCCCGAAACCGAAATCGGTTTCGACTAGTCCGCTCAACTCGAGCGACGAGTCGAAAATCTCGACCCCTCCTTTGGTGCTGCCGTTCGGGAGGGCGAAACCGAGCGACGGGGTTGATCCATCTCCGGTACCGCCATCCGCCATGCCGCGGCCGATGTAAGCGAGATCGGAGAGGTTGTTGACCCTCACGGACTCGATGACGTCCATCGTCCCGTCGTCGCCGCGCGAGAGGAACAGGTTGGTTCGGGCCATAAGGATCGCGGTCGGTTCGGTGGTCGTGTCCCACACCCGGACCTCCGTGTCGAACACGGGCCTCTCGTCCGTGTCGTCCGGCAACGTGATCGCGCGTCCCGAGAACAGGCCCCCGTCATGTACGACATCGAGTGCGTAGAAGCGGTCGCTACCGGTTGGAAGATCCGCGAAGCGGTAGCGCCCCTCCGGATCCGTGGTGACCTTCTCCTGGCTGGGTTCGCTCCCATCGGAGAGGGCCCCGAGCAACGTGACCTCGGCGCCGGGTTGAGGCTCGCCGGTCGACTGGTTGATCACCACACCCTTGATCACCCCGGTGGTCGCCGCGAGAGGGACGGCCGGGGTCGCGTTCAGTAGCAGCCCAACGGCCGCTCCGATCAGGCCGGCGCGCCGCAACGCTCGCACGCTTTCCCCGGCGGTCGCAGCGCGCCGCACGAGGAACAGGTCATCTTCGATCGGAGTGCGGAGATCTCGTCCTCGAGGTCACCGTCGCCTCCAGGCGAGGCCTCGAGCGCGTCGAGTTCGACCAGGGCGTGGAACGCCTCGGCCTCGTACTCGGTCCGAAGCGCGTTGAAGTCCCCTTCGGAGAGCTTCCCGATGTCGCGTTCCTCCTCGATGTCGATCAGGGCGGTGAGGGCCGAGCGCTTCTTCTCCTCGGCGTCCTCGACCCGGATCGAAGTGAGGGGAACGTCTTGCCGCGGTCCCGACCGAAGGGGCACGAGGACGTACGCGAGTACCGCGACGGCCGCAAGTGCAACGATCGTTACTTCGATCATCGCTCCCGCATCCTCTTGACCTCGGCGCGGACGCGGTTCCGGTCGACGTCGTTCAGTCCCTCGGCTACCGGCTCTGCGCGCCGGCGCCGGGACCACCTCGTCATCAGGAAGATCGCCACTCCGGCCCCGAGTACCACCAGGACCGCCGGGAGCGTCCATGCAAGCGGGTTCGAGGGTTCGGCCAGGATCTCCTCGCCGCGCTCTTCGACCAGGAGATCGATGATCTCGTCACTGCTCATCCCAGTCTCGGCCAGCGCGAGGATCTCGCGCCGCATCTCGTCGGCCTCGGAGGATGGGCAGTCATGGAGGGTCACTCCCGGGCAGAACGGCGAGATGATCTCTTGCGCGACGCGGCGAGCGACATCTTGTGCGTCGGCGGACGCATGGGGAACGGCGACCACGAGAACGGCGCCGATGGTGGCAAGGAAGATCGTGGCGCGCCCCCTCATTGGGTCACAGCGACTTTCTCCGGAGCGCGTTTCCGCGCCGGAGCACCGACCTCGACGGGCTTCTCACTTGAAAGGAGGACGCCCATCCCGACGAGCATCACTGCCGCTCCCGCCCAGATCCACCACGTCAACGGATTGATGAACGCGCGCACCGCCGCGGTCCCGTCCTGATCGAACGACGTGATGACGACGTAGAGGTCTTCGACCGGTGTGGTTCTGATCGCCACTTCTGACTGTGGCTGTTCCTGGGCGAAGTGGAAGTTGCGTTGCGGGCGCATCGTCGCTATCTCCTCACCACCGCGCGACACGATGAGCGTGGCTTCGTTGATCTGCTTCTCGTCGGTCTCGTCCTGCCTGAGGGTTTCGTAGGTCAATGTGTAGTCGCCGATCGTCGTCGACTCCCCGATGCTCAGGAGTTCCTGTCTCTCAGAGCTGAAGGCGCTCCCGCTCAGTCCGATAACGATCAGGATGACGCCGAGATGAACGACGTATCCGCCGTAACGCCGACGGTTGCGGAGCAGGGTTTTTAGCAGCGCAGCCGGCCACGACAACTGCCCCGGCCCCCGATAGACGCTCGATCCCCGAACGAACTCAGAGCCGATCGCGGTCGCAGTGAACGTGCACAAGGAGAAGGCCAGCAACGCGCCGGTACTCCTCACCCCGGCGATGGCCAGAGCTATGGCGATGCTTGCTCCCGCGAGCAACGGCACGCGCACGATCCGGGTCAGGGAACCGGAGCTCATGCGCCTCCATGAGATGAGAGGACCGATCCCGGTCAGGCACACGATCGCCAGCCCCACCGGTATGAAGACCGAGTTGAAGAACGGGGGCCCGACGGTGAGCCGCACTCCCGAGGTCGCCTCGGCCACGATCGGATAGATCGTGCCCCATAGGACGGTCAGCGCGGCCGCCACGAACAGGACGTTGTTCAAGAGGAAGGCCGACTCGCGGGACAGGAGCGAATCGAAGCGGTTGTCGCTCCGCAGCTTCTCGTAGCGTGCGGCTACGACTCCGAGGCTCCCCAGGAGCATGCCTCCGAGGAATGGAAGGAACCACTTGCCGGTGCTCCCCTCGGTGAACGTGTGGATGCTCGAGAGGATCCCCGAGCGCGTGAGGAAGGTCCCGAAGACGGCCAGCACGTAGGTCAACAGGATCAACACGACGTTCCAGACCTTGAACATCCGCCGCTTCTCCTGGATGACGACCGAGTGCAGGAACGCGGTCGCGGTCAGCCATGGCATGAACGAAGCGTTCTCGACGGGGTCCCAGGCCCAGTAGCCACCCCAGCCGAGTTCGGTGTACGCCCACGCGCCGCCCAGGACGATCCCGATCGATAAGGCGCTCCATGCGAACAGCGTCCACCGCCGGGTCGCCTTGAGCCACGAGTCATCGAGATGGCCGGAGAACAGCGCGGCCATCGCGAACGCGAACGGGATCGAGAAACCCACGAAGCCCGTGTAGAGAAGCGGGGGATGGATGACCATCCCGGGGGATTGCAGCAGGGGATTCAGTCCGGCGCCGTCGACGGGAACGTCGGCTAAACGGGTGAATGGGTTGGCCGGCATCACCAACAGCGCGAGGAAGAACAGCGCGATGCCCGCCAGCACGGCGCCGGCCCACCCCACCAGGCGTGTAGTCCGGGCATCCACGCGTCTCAAGGCGACCGCGCTGAAGGTCGTGAGCAGAAGAGCCCAGAAGAGGAGCGAGCCCTCCATCCCTCCCCACAGGGCGGTGATCGTGTACGGCCCGGGGAGGGAGCGAGACGAGTAGCGGGCCACGTAGTCGAGCGAGAAGTCGTGAACGTAGAGCGCGCTCACCAGGCTCACGACCGCGATGCCGACGAAGACCGCGGTGCCGATCGTCGCCCGGATGCCGGCCTCGGTCAGGTCTTTGCGCGATCGGAGCGCGCCGAGACCGTGAAGAACGAGTGCAGCGAACGCGAGGACGAGAGCGGCAAGGAGAGAGGGACGACCGAGCCCCGCGAGCGAGATCATCTGCTCCCTCCTCCCTTAGGAGGTCTTGGCCTTGAACTTCGAAGGACACTTGGCGAGCACTTCGGTTGCCGCGAACGAGTGCCCGTCGTAAACGCCGAGCGCCACGATCTCGGTCTGTGCGTCGTCACGGAAGGAGTCCGGTAGAGGTCTGTCGGTGGTGACGGTGATCGCCGTCTGTCCGTCGGTGATGTCGAACGTCGATGCAAGACCGTCCTGAACCACCGATCCCTCGACGACGTTGCCGTTCACCCGGATGGGCTCCTCGGCCGAGGGACCGGAGGAGGCAAGCTCACTGGTCTTGAGGAAGTACGCGGTGGAGCCGGTGCGGCCCATAGCCCAGAAGACCATCGCCACGAGCGCGAGGAAGATGACCGCGCCACCCCACAGGAACTTGGGGCTGGTGCGATTCCGTCGTCCCGAAGTTTCGAGCTGCTCGTCCATCTCCGCCTAACGATAAAGGATTGACACTCCAACCCATTCGTCTCGCCCCCGGGGTCAATCCGCTTCCAGGAGTGCCTCGATCCCGGCTTCCAGGTCCGCTTCGTTCAACTCTCCCAGGACCTGGTCCGCGGTCGCCACGAAGTTCCACTCATCGTCGAGGAAGTACGTCTGGGGCAGGCCGGCGTACCCGAGCGCGTCGGCGAAGCGGTGGCCGTCGTCGAATACGTTCGTGTACGTGACCCCGAACTCTTCGATGAAGGCCTGCGCCGCCTCGACCGTGTCCCTGACGTCGACCCCGATGAAGCGGATGCGGTCCCCGTATTTCTGGTGCGCCGCCTCGAAGACCCTCGCCTCCCGGCGGCAGGGGTCGCACCAAGAGGCCCATAGATTGAGGACCACCGGCGTGCCCCGGAGGTCCGCATCGGAGAGCCTCTCCTCCTCCCCCAAGATCGCAAGGGACATGGCGGGGGCCTTGCCCTCGGTGCCGCGTTTTTCTTCTGCGGGCCGCAGCACTACGATGCCGAGAGAGATGGCGATGACTGCTCCCAAGGCCACCAAGACGAAGCGCCGGAGCTTCGTGTGTTCGTGAATGTCATCGAGTTCATCTCGGGGGACCATGAAGACAAGGCTAGTGCCGTCTCGTCCTTTATGCTTCCGGCCGTCATGGTGGCTTGCCCGGAGAAGGAATGAGCATCTCGACCTCTCGTAATCGCCGTTTGCTGGTATTCGCAGGCCTCGCGCTCTTCGCGCTGCTCCTTTCGGGGTGCGCCGCCGATGCACCACAGGACACCCTCCAGCCCGCCGGACCGAACGCCCGCGAGGCGAGGGATCTGTGGAACCTCGTCTTTCCGATCGCCGTGGTCATCTTCGTGATCGTCGAATTCCTTCTTGTGTTCGCGGTGATCCGCTTCCGCGCTAAGCCGGGCCGGGAGGCGTCGCAGTTCCACGGCAACACCAAGGTCGAGGTCATCCTCACCGTCATCCCGGCGCTGATCCTCGCCGGCATCTCGGTGCCGACGATCAAGTCGATCTTCGAACTCGCCGAGGAGCCCACCGGCAACGTTCTTAACGTCACCGTGGTCGCCCACCAGTTCTGGTGGGAGTACCAGTATCCCGATCTCGGCATCGTGACGGCCAACGAGCTCCATATCCCGGTCGACGTTCCCGTCCGCATCCGGCTCGAGGGCCAACCCACCGATCTCGTAGACGGAACCTCCGAGGTGATCCACTCATTCTGGGTGCCGCGTCTCGGCGGGAAGCAGGACATCGTTCCCGGCCGCCTCAACCTGATCACGCTGGCGGCCGACGAACCCGGGACCTATATGGGCCAGTGCACCGAGTACTGCGGTCTCGGCCACGCCGAGATGCGCCTGCTCGTCGAGGCGCACGAGCAGGCGGACTTCGACGACTGGGTGACCGATCTCAAGGACACGCCGGAGTCAACGGACGATCTCGTAGCTCAGGGCGAGGACCTCTTCATCCAGGGACAGTTCGCCGGAGGACCGGCGTGCTCGTCGTGTCACACCGCGGATGCGACCGCCGATGCCCCCAACGCAGGACCCAACCTTGCGGGGTTCGCCACCCGGATGACGTTCGCCGGAGCGATCTTCGAGAACAACGAGGCCAACCTGATCAGTTGGCTGCGGGATCCGCCGGGTATGAAGGAGGGGGCCAAGATGCCCAACCTCCAACTCACCGAGGAACAACTCACCGCCCTAGTCGCCTACCTACAGAGCCTGGAGTGACATGAAGCGCGGAACGAAAGTAAGGGGAGTGTGGAGATGGCTTCGGTAGTCGCGTCGCGGGGTCTGTTCGCTCGGCCACGAGCCAAGACGGGTTGGTGGAGCTGGGTCACGACCGTCGACCACAAGAAGATCGGGATCATGTATGGGGTCGCGGCCTTCTTCTTCTTCATCGTGGGTGGCCTCGAGGCGCTCCTGATCCGCGTTCAGCTCGCCCGTCCGGACGCCACCGTCCTGTCGGCCGATGCCTACAACCAGATCTTCACGATGCACGGCCTGACCATGATCTTCTTCGGGGTCATGCCGATGGGCGTGGCGCTCATGAACTACCTGATCCCCCTCATGATCGGCGCCCGCGACGTCGCCTTCCCCAGGCTGAATGCGTTCTCGTTCTGGGTGTTTCTCGGAGCCGGTATCTTCATG
>WHTI01000131.1 GCA_009377815.1 Actinomycetota bacterium | reverse complement strand
TGCATGAACCACCGGTCGTGGGTGACCGCGATCACCGCCCCCTGGTAGGCCGCCAGGCCCCGCTCGAGGGCCTCGGCGGAATCGATGTCGAGGTTGTCGGTCGGCTCGTCGAGGAGCAGCATCGTCGGGGACCTGAGCTCCGTCATGAGCAGCTGGAAGCGGGCCTGCTGACCCCCCGACAGCGACTCGAAACGGTTCTGCGCCTCCGGGTGGAGTTCGTAGCGCTTGAGCCCGGACATCGCCCGGGTCAGGTCGAGGCCCTCGCTCCGGATGATGTCTACCAGAGGGATCGATTCGAGATCGCTGCGGTCGTTCGTCTGCGAGAAGAGACCGGGGTCGACCCGGGCCCCCAGCTTCCACTCGCCGGAGTGCGCGATCTCCTCACCACCTAGCAGTCGGAGGAGGTGCGACTTGCCGGCACCGTTGGGGCCGACCACGCCGATGCGCTCGCCGTAGTGAACCTCGGTGGTCAGGCCCTCGATCAGTCCCGGGATAGCGAAGTTATCCGCCTTGAAAACGATCTTGCCGGTCCGGCCACCACCAAGATCCATCTTGATCCTCTGCTCCTTGGCCCGCTCCCTCGGTGCGTTGTCGCGCTCGAAGCGTTCGATGCGCTTCTCCATCGAGTTGGCTTTAGTGGCGAACTTGTCGTTGTATGCGGACTTCCTCTTGTACTCCTTGAGGATCGTGTTGAGACGATCCTTCTCGTGTCGGAACAGCTTCTGCTCCTCCTCGATGCGCCCCAAACGCGCACGTCGAGCCGTCTCGTAGGTGAAGTACGACTCGGGGTGCACCCACGCTCCCCCGGCTTCAAGGGTTACAACGCGGGAGGACGTATTGGCCAGCAGGGCGCGATCGTGGCTCACGTACAGGATCGTGCGCAGCGACGCGTTCATCTTGTCCTCGAGCCACCGCTTACCTGGGATGTCGAGGAAGTTGTCGGGCTCGTCGAGCAGCAGGACATCGGCATCACTTCGGAACAGAACTTCGAGTGCAAGACGCTTCTGCTCGCCTCCCGACAGGGTCGACACGGGTCGGTGGCCCACCTCTTCGAGCGAGCGGCCGAATGCCGCGGTCGTGCACTGCTCCCAGAGCACCTCGGCGTTGTAACCGCCGACCTCCCCCCAACTAGAGAGCGCGTTCGCATAGCGGAGGTTGCTTTCGGGAGTGGCTTCCTTCTCTACCGCGCACTCGGCGGTCGCGAGTTCTGCCGCGGCGTTCTGGATCACGAGTGGTGAATAGGAAAGAAGGAAACGACGGACGGTCATCTTGGGATCTCGGTCGGCAAACTGCGTCATCGCCCCGAGTCGTCCATCGACGCGGACATGGCCCGACTTGGACTCCATGTCGCCGGCGATCAAGCGGAAGAGCGTGGACTTACCGATCCCGTTGATCCCGACGAGCGCGACGTGGTGACCGTCGCCGACCTTGAAGTTGACATCCTTGAACAGGACGCGACCTCCGGGGAGGGCGTAGCTCAGATTGTTTGCCTCGATGCTTCCCATGACCGCCTGAACGCTATAGACGGCCCCGCGGTTGGGCTGTCGCCTAGCCGACCGGGTTTCCCCTTAAGCCGAGCGCCCGGCCTTCCGAGTGGCACGCACCCGCTCCTGGGCGGCAAGGTTGACCTTACGGATCCGAACATTGTGGGGCGTCACCTCGACGCATTCGTCCTCGCGGATGAACTCGAGAGCCTGCTCGAGCGAGAGGTCGCGCGGAGGGATCAAACGGACAAGTTCGTCACTGGTCGACGACCTCATGTTCGTGAGCTTCTTCTCTTTGGTCGGGTTCACGTCCATGTCCTCGGCCCGGGGGTTCTCTCCGATGATCATCCCCTCGTAGACCTCGATGCCGGGTCCAACGAACAGGGCCCCCCGCTCCTGGAGGTTCAGCAGCGCGAAGTTGGTGGTCGGCCCGCGCCGATCGGCAACGAGGCTGCCGGTGGGACGCGTCCTGATCTCGCCGTGCCACGGCTCGTACCCTTCGAAGATGTGATGCAGCTGGCCGGTCCCCCGGGTTTCGGTGAGGAACTCGGTGCGGAAGCCGATCAGCCCACGCGCCGGAATGATGTACTCCATCCGCACCCACCCGGTTCCGTGGTTGACCATCTCTTCGAGGCGTCCTTTGCGCAGAGCGAGGAGTTGCGTGATGACGCCGAGGTAATCCTCGGGGGCGTCGATCGCGACCCGCTCGACCGGCTCGTGAAGCTTGCCGTTGATATCGCGCGTCAGCACCTGGGGCTTCCCGACCGTGAGCTCGAAACCTTCTCGCCGCATGACCTCGACCAGAACCGCGAGCTGAAGCTCCCCGCGGCCCTGAACCTCCCAGGTATCGGGACGCTCGGTGGGGAGAACGCGGATCGCGACGTTGCCGATCAGTTCGGTATCGAGACGGCTCTTGACCAACCGTGCAGTGATCTTGGTCCCGTCCGTCCCCGACAAGGGGGATGTGTTGATCCCGAGCGTCATCGAGAGGCTCGGCTCGTCGATCGTCATCGGAGGCAACGGGCGAGGGTCCTCCGGATCGGCCAATGTCTCGCCGATCGTCACGTCGTCGAGGCCGGCGATGGCGATGATCTCGCCCGCGCTGACCTCCTCGGCGTCGACGCGGTCGAGTGCCTCGGTGACGTACAGCTCGGTGATCTTGACGTTCTCGATGGTTCCGTCGACCCGGCACCACGCAACGTTGGAGCCCTTCCTCATGCTGCCGTGTCGAACGCGGCACATCGCGAGGCGGCCGACGTAGGGAGATGCGTCGAGGTTGGTAACTAGGGCCTGGAACGGATGCCCCTCCTCGTAGGTGGGGGCCGGGATGCTCGCCACCAGCATGTCGAACAGGATCTTAAGATCGGTGCCCCCATCGGTCGGATCGAGCGACGCCCGCCCCGCCTTCGCGTTCGTGTAGATGATCGGGAACTCGATCTGTTCCTCGGTCGCATCGAGATCCATGAACAATTCGTAGACCTCGTCCAAGACTTCCTTGGGCCGAGCATCGGGCCGGTCGATCTTGTTGATGACGAGCACCACCGGCAACTTGCCCTCGAGGGCCTTTCGAAGGACGAATCGGGTCTGCGGCAGTGGGCCCTCGGCCGCGTCGACGAGGAGCAGAACCCCGTCGACCATCGTGAGACCCCGCTCGACCTCGCCGCCGAAGTCGGCGTGGCCGGGGGTGTCGATGATGTTGATCTTGACATCGCCGAAACGGACCGCGGTGTTCTTGGCGAGGATCGTGATGCCCTTCTCTCGCTCCAGATCCATCGAGTCCATGACTCGTTCGTTGACGTCCTGGTGCGCGCCGAACACGCCCGACTGCCACAACATGGCATCAACGAGCGTGGTCTTACCGTGGTCAACGTGGGCGACGATCGCGACGTTGCGAAGGTCGTCTCGCGTGGGCATAACAGGCCTCTTCCTACAAGGATTTGCCCCTGTACCCAAGGGCAGGAGTCTTCAGTCTACCGCTAGACGGTGAGCAACCCGATGCCGAGCGCCAGCACACCGAGCGCGAGCGATGCCGCGCCCGCATACACCAGTGCGATCAAACCGTTCGGGTGCTCGGTTGCACGTCCCATCGACGAGAAGAAGAATCCCGCCGGCATCAGGATCGCTGCCAGCGGAACGCCCTGTCGCGCCACCGCCTCCATGACACCTTCGAGGCCCGCAGAGTCGACGAACAACTGGCACACGAGACCCAACGTCACCAGGACTCCTGCGTGAGCATGTCCCGCTCGGGAGAATGACTTCTGGAAATCGGTCTTAGGGATCTGGCCGCGGACGAGCGCAAGCATGAACAGCCCGCCCGACTCGACCGCCACCACCGTCACCAGCAAGATCCCCGCGAGCACCCGAGACGCGTCTGAGAGCGCCAGTGCGTTGTCCATGATCCCTCCGTCGGTCGCCGGCTGACCCGGCTATCTAACCAAAACGGAGGATCAGCAGGCGCAGGTGAAGTTGCCGATAGCCACCGATTCGGGAGCCGGACCGAAGCGCCGGATCTTCCCGATCCCCGACGGAGCGATCGTCTCGATGTCGCCGGTCGCGATCTCGAGTCGCGCCAGATCGTTGCTGAGCCCCAGATAGAGAAGTTCCCCATCGGGCGTGATCTGCAAGCCCGTGATCTTCTCGTCAAGGGTCCATCGATCCTCGACCGCAAGCGTGCTGATGGCGACCGCGATCGCCTCAGTCCCCCTCGCGATGTAAAGCGTCTCGCCGTCGGCCGCCGCTGATGACCACGAGCTGCCGAATGGCATCTCGATCGTCGTCGAGCGTCCTACGCTCAGGCCCACGGGATCCAATTCGGCGAGTGCTCCGGTCTTGGCGTTCACCACGAACACCCGGCCGTCGGGGGCCGAGGTTATCGCCGTGGCCCGCCCCGCGGACGGGTAGAACTCCGCCGGGAGATCGATGCAGTGAGCCCACTGCTGCTGGAGGTCCAGCACGTGGACGAACGCTTTGTCCTCCCCGTGTTTCCCGCCCGGGACCGTATACAGCGTGTAGAGGCGAGTGCCATCCGGGTTCGCGGTCTGCACCCGGGACGAGCCGCCCATGGTTCCCTGCAGCTCGCCGTGGGGAGTGAAGACGTCTTCCACCTTTCCACTCGCGAGATCGAGCCGTCGCACCTGATAGTGCTTGGGTGCCTTCGGGGGCGTGAAGCTGATGACGAAGAGGCTTGAGAGATCGGTCGAGAACGCCTCCGGTTCGAAGTTGCCCGCAAGATCGAAGTCCTTCATCTCTCCTGTCTCGCCGTTGGCGACGATCAATCTAGTTCGAGCGCGTCCTTCGGAGTAGTGGAGTTGCCGGTAGGGGCTCAGCGCGGCCGCGTTGCCATCGTGGGACACCACCGTGACTCCGTGGTTGCCCGGTACATCGAGACTCCAGCGCTCCTCGCGCGAGGCGGGGTCGAGGGCAACGAGGTGAGTTCCCGCCACTTCCTGAGAGTCGGCGGAAATCACCGTCGACCAGTCGGCCGTGGGCACTCCACCGTCTCTCGCGTACAGGGTCCCCGCGCCTCCGCCGGCCACTTGAAGAACAGCCAGTCCACTGTCGGAACGAACGAAGACGAGGTCCTCCCGCGCCACAGACGGCCGTTCACCCTCCGCGCAGGCTCCGAGTAGTAGTAGGGCACAAAGAGCAACAACGAACTTGCGCCGGAGCATGGTCCTCTCCTCCCTTGCTGGGCTTGTTGGTTAGACGCCCCGAGGAGTCCGTCGGTTCTTACAGATCAGAATTTCTCGTAGCGACCGACGTTCACCTGCTCCAACGACGGCCCGAGCCGCCGGATCTTTCCGAGTCCCGACGCCGCGATCGATTCGGAATCACCGGACGCGATATCGAGTCTTTCCAACCGATCGTGGAATCCTACGAACAGGTGCTTCCCGTCGAGGCCGATCTGGAGCCCGGTGACCTCCTCATCGAAGGTCCACAGCGCCTTCCGGCTCAACGATGCGATATCTACCGAGATCGTCTCGGCCCCCGTCGAGATGTAGAGCGTGGCATCGTCCACGACCGCCGAGGAGCGAGTGAGACCGAACGGCATCTCGATGCTCGTCGCGCGCGCAACGGCGAGGCCCACAGGATCGAGCTCGGCCAGCGCGCCTGTCTTCGTGTTCGCCACGAACAAGCGGCCATCCGGCGACGACGCGAGCGCCGTGGCGCGCCCGGCAGAGGGGACGAACTCCGATGGGAGGTCTATGCAATGGGCCCACTGTTGTTCGAGGTCCAGCACGTGTATGAAGGCCTTGTCCGGAGCAGCTCCCCGTCCCTTCACCGTGTACAGCGTGTACAGGCGCGTGCCGTCGGGGTTCGCGGTCTGCACCCGGGACGATCCGCCCATGGTCCCCTGCAGCTCACCGTGAGGCGTGAAGACGTCCTCGACGGTCCCAGAGCCAAGGTCAAGGCGACGAACCTGGTACTTGGTTGGACGCCGTGGCGGCGTGAAACTGATGACGAAGAGGCTCGAATGATCGGTCGAGAACGCCTCCGGCTCGAGGTTCCCCTCGAGTTGATAGCTCTGCATCTCCCCGGTCGGCCCGTTCGCAACCGTGAGCTTGGTTCGGGAGCGACCGATGGAGTAGTGGATCTGGTTCTTGGGACTCAGGGAGGCCATCTCCCCGTCGGCGGAGACGACCGTGACCGCGTGGTTCCCGGGCACGTCGACGCTCCAGCGCTCCCCCCCCGGTAGCGGTGTCGAGACCGGTGAGGTGAGTCCCCATCCATCCCGCGGTCTCGGCGTCGACGACCGTCTTCCAGTCGCTGCTCGGGACCGACTCGCCCGAATAGAGCGCGCCCGCCTCTCCTCCCGTGACCTGGATGATCGCGACCCCGCTGGAGGAGCGCACGAAAACGATGTCATCCGCTGCCACGGGGGGCCGTTCATCAGCCTCACCGCAACCAGCAAGCAGGACGAGTGAGATGAGTGCGAGCGCGAACAGTCGTTTGAACACGGTGATCCTCCTCCTGGGGACGTTCTCCCTTTAGACCCCGCCAGAAGAGGATCGGTTCGCCCATGAGGGTAGTTTTCTCCGCGCCGATTACTTGAACCGCCACGGGCATCTCAGCGTCTAAGAAAGTGACGTGAAGATCCGAGGAGCTTTCTTGACGCTGTCGGTACTTCTCCTAACCGCGCTGCCATTCCAAATGGCCATCGCGAAAGGAGGGTCGTTGACCTTCGCGTACATCATCGGGCCCGGCATCACGGCACCCGTCCGCCTGCGAGGCCCCGGCTTCCCGACCTCCCCGGGAGGGTGGCCGTTCGCGTACCTCATGGGGGCCGAAAGTCCCCTAGGGAGCAGTCTGAGCAGTAGCGGAGCCGTGCGCTACTCGGATCCAGCACCACGCGAAGGCGACCTCGGACCGGCTTACCTGGTCTCCTTTCTGGGGGAGCGCCTCCAGGCACAAGGGAAACATGAGACCGAAGGGCTACCGGTTCACCAGGTGCTGTATCCATTCGCGCTCGGCGGTCCCATGGTGTACACGCCACCAGGCCAGGCCGAGGCGTTCTTTCACACGTTGGCTCAGCGGGAGACGAGCGGATGGAAACGCGCTCCCCACGAGCTGCTCAACTTGCTGGCCCGAAACGGGTTCCCAAGTGCGTCTCCGGACGAACGTTTCCAACCACCGCGCTACCCCTTGGGCACCGTTGTCGCAGCCGCTTTCGCCCTCGCTAAGATATGGTCGAGGCCGCAGTTGGATCTCTCATCGGTCGGGAACCCTCGGCTCCGGAGCCGGCTCCGTTACCAACGCCGTCGTTGAGCTGGCAGCGCTGCGCGGTCGGTCCATGGGCGACTCACTGTCCCGAGGCTTGGTGGGCTCGAAACGTTTCCATAGGAGCCGGATACGCGGTCGTTGGCGATACCGGGAGCGCCATCGAGATAAAAGACAACAATCACGCCTTCAATCTCTGGGCTTTCGAGCCGGAGCAACCCGCGACCCGACAGAGAGACCTGCGAAGGGAGAACTACCACCCGTTCATGCAGGTGGACGGGACGCCCATCTACTTCAACGGATTGATCTTCACCTGGGACGCCCACAACCTATACGTCTGGCTCAACGCTGGACTTGCTCAACAACCAGACTCCTCGAACAGGACGATCACCGACGAAGAAGTGATCGCGCGGATCGTCCGTGCCACTCTGGAACTTCCCTTCCCGTAGTCACGGTCCAGCTCAGTGGTGTTTGTTGCGCCCGTCGTCGTCGATGATCAGGCCCACGCCTCGGTCACGGTCGATCGTCGCACCGGTCGGGTTGGACAGTTCCACCGTGAAGAACTCGTGATGCTCCATCTTGTTGTCTCCGATCACCACGATCGTGATGAACCTCTCGGTCTCACCCGGAGCGAAGGTGATGATCCCGCTCGCCGCCTCGAAGTCGGCCCTCTTGCCGTGAGAG
>WHTI01000290.1 GCA_009377815.1 Actinomycetota bacterium | reverse complement strand
GATGTCCGTCCGCCCGACGATCTCTCGGGGTTCCTGGTTCCGAGCTCCGAGGGATGCTTCGTCTCCGCGGGGGCCTGGTTCAGCTCGAAGTGGCCGCACGCGCGCTCCGAGGACGGCGCCCACGTCATCCGCTGCTTCGTCGGACGAACCGAGAACGATGAGCGGGCCGGACTCGACGACGACGCCCTTATCGAGAACGTCCGCGCCGATGTCTCGCAGATCATGGGCATCACCGCCCCGCCGCGGGACGCACGTGTTCTGATGCGGGACGACCACGCTCTCCCGGTCTTCAGGGTGGGACATCTCGAGACGATCGAGCGGGCGGAGGTTGCGCTCGTCGGGCTGCCCCCGGTCGCCCTCGCCGGAGCCGGATACCGCGGGTCCGGCATTCCCGACTGCATCTCTTCGGCCCGCGAGGCCGTGGCAAGGGTGGCGGTAACCTAGCGGAGCGTCATCGGGGGGCACGGGAGAAACGAGCATCGCGAGAGGAGCACTAAGTGGCCGACGAATTCATCTTCGCCAGCTATCCCGTCTTCAAGGCGGACCCAGAGAGGCTCGAGGGCGTCGATCGTGAAGTCGCCGCCAAGGAGGTCACCGATCTGCTCGAGCGCTGGAGCGACCGGATCACGACCCGCGGCGTCTACTCGACGATCGGATTCTCCGCCACGGCAGACCTGATGCTCTGGTGGGTCGGCACCGATCCCCGCGAGATCCAGGCGATCCACTCCGAGTTCCGGGGCACCCAGATCGGTCGAGCCCTCGATCCGGTCGAGGCGTTCCTCGGGATCGTGAGGCCGGCGGAGTTCAGCCCCGATCACCAACCCGCGTTCGTCCAGGGCAAGGAGCCGCAGACCTATCTCAACATCTACCCCTTCGTCCGCACCCCCGACTGGTACCTCCTCGAGTCATCGGAGCGCGCGGCGCTGCTGCGGGAACACGGCATGGCCGCAGCGGAGTTCAAAGACGTCGGGGCCAACACGATCTCCGCCTTCGGGCTCGGCGACTACGAGTGGATCCTCGCCTTCGAAGCCGAGTCGGTCGATCGCATCGTCGATCTCATCAGAACCCTGAGGGCAACCGAGGCCCGGCGCTACACCAAGGTCGAGATCCCCTTCTTCACCGGCATCCGACGGCCGATCGAGGAAGTCATCGCCGCTCTCTAGGCAGGAATGAACGGGGGCCGGGCCCCCTGCGTAATCCCGGGTAACGTCGCTAGCGATCGGAAGGCACGATGAGGAGAACCGCCGAACTGGCGGGTGAGCCCGGGCTCCGGGCCGCTTACGCCGCGCATGGAGGCGAGCTGTATCGCTTCGCGCTGCGCTCCTTATCGGACGGGATGCTCGCGGAAGAGGCGGTTCAGGAAACCTTCCTTCGCGCCTGGCGAGCCGCGGAACGGTTCGATCCCCAACTCGGATCCTTGAGGACGTGGCTCTTCGCTATCGCTCGCAACGTGATCATCGACCTGAGCCGGGCGAGGTCCGTGAGGCCCGAGGTCTCCAGTGAGGTCGTCGATCGACCCGGCGAGGATCCGATCGACAAGGCGATGCAGTCGTGGTTGGTCGAGGAGGCCCTCGGGCGGATCTCGGGCGACCATCGCAAGGCGATCGTCGAGACCTATTTCCGGGGCCGTCCCTACGGGGAAGTCGCGGAAGAGATGGGCGTTCCGGAAGGCACGCTACGAAGTCGGGTCTTCTACGGGCTGAAGAGCCTCAAGCTCGCGTTGGAAGAGATGGGGTGGAGCGGATGAGCGACTGCAAGGAGTGGCGCGAGATGCTGGGCGCATTCGCTCTGGGCTCACTGCACCCCGAAGGACGCACGGCCGTCCTCGCCCACCTCGATGGATGCGCGGCGTGCCGCGAAGAACTCGAGGAACTCGAGGAAGCGCGTCGGGCGCTCGACTCGGTCGAGATCGACCGCGTGATCTCGAGTGAGCCCCCCGAACATCTCTTCGGGGAGGTTTTCTTCCGGATCGGCGAAGAGCGACGGCAGATCACTCGCAACCGGATGAGGATCCGGGTAGTCGCCCTCGCGGCTGCCGCGGTTGTGATCGCCGTATTTACAGTAACGACCCGTTCGAGCGGCGAGGTCGTTGAGTTTGCCTCGGCGCCTCGCGGCGTCGACGCGGTTGCGGTCCTCACTGAGGGGGCCGGCGGGGTCGCCGTCCACCTGACCGTGTCCGGCCTCGAGCCAGGCACCTACGGACTGTGGATGGAGGGCTACAGCGGCACCCGGCT
>WHTI01000118.1 GCA_009377815.1 Actinomycetota bacterium | reverse complement strand
TGGAGGTGGTGTTCTTCCAGCGCACCTTGTTGCCCTTCGGCACGTGGGCCGACTTGGGATCCCACGAATAGTTGCCCGGTGACCCCTTCGCTTTGATCGTCGTCGCAGCGCCTATCGCCGCGCCCCCGAACGCCAGCAGCGAGACAAACGAGGCAACCACGCAGGCCACCAGGACCTTCGCCGTCCAAGACTTCATCGGTACCGTCCCCTCATCGTTGGACTCTCCAGACCCTGGTACGGCGCACGGGGGCATACCGTTCAAGGGAACCGACGGGAAATCCGGCGGTTTTGCCACAACCGCGCTCATAATCCATTCTCCCGCTTCCGATAACAAGACCCGGAAGTGGGATCGGAACGGAAGCCTGGAGGACCCGACGATGCGGCAGGAGCGTTTCCCCGGCCTGGAGGGCGAAATGGAGCAGATACAGCTCCCCGACTGGGAGAAGAATCTCATCGACGATGCGATCGAGCACGCCCAGCGGCGGCTCGAGGACGAGAAGCATCGCGCCCGCCGCCGTGCCGTCCAGCTCGCCCGGGAACAGGGTTATCACCGCCTGGCGGTCGAGATCGACGCCGCCCGCCGCTCCCGGATCAACCCCGGACAGCTCTCCCTGCTGCCCGAGGACCCCACGCTCTTCGATCACGTCTCCTAACGTCCCTTAGCGGCCCCTGGGGGGCCCCAGTCCGTCCCTAGATGTCTGGACAGAAGCACGGCACCCCGCCAGACTGCGTGCCTCATGTATCGCCGTTCGCTCCGCCTCGTCGCCCTGGTCCTGAGCCTCCTGACCTTCCTTCTCGTCGCGCCCACGGGGGTAACCGTGCTCGGCCGGGGCGAGGCTCGGGCGGAGACCGAGCCGGGGGCGGATGACGAAGCCTCGATCGAGCCAACCCTTGCTCCGGCGTCGGCCGAGGGGGCTGCACGCAAGAACTGGAAGGTCCGGCTCGACAACATCCTCAAGGGACGTCGGATCGGGGTCTCGGTTCGCCTCGGGGATCGCTACCTCTACAACTGGAACGCCAAGACCCGCCGCGTGCCTGCCTCCAACGAGAAGCTCTTGATGTCCATGGCGCTCTTCAACGCGATGGACCCCACGTCGCAGCTGGAAACGAAGGTGGCGGCTGTGGACGCCGGTGCCGAGAAGATCGTCGGCGATCTGTGGCTGATCGGTCGCGGGGACCCGTCGCTCACCGGCGGGGGCTCATTCGGAAAGGGTCTGCCGTTCACCCCGACCCGCATCGCCCGTCTCGCCAAGAAGGTCAAGCAACTGGGCATCCGAAGGATCACCGGTTCGGTGATGGGCGCGGTGTCCTACTTCTCGCATGACTGGTTCGCTCCGGGTTGGAAGTCGGACTTCCCCGCCGAGCAGGTCCCGCTCGCCACGGCGCTCTCATTCGAGGGGAACACCGCGGGTGGGAAGCACATCTCCGATCCCGAGGCGAGGGCGGCCAAGTCGCTCACCAAGAAACTCCGCGCCATCGGCGTGCGGGTCGCTGGAGGTTCGGGAACGGGAGCGCCTCCTCCCAACATCGACACGGTTGCCGCGGTCCGCTCGGTGCCTCTTGTCAGGCTCGCCCGCTACACGAACTTCAACTCCAGCAACTACTTCGCCGAGATGCTCGGTAAGCAGCTCGGGGTCATCGCCCGGGGCGCTCCCGGGACCATCGCCAAAGGAGGCTCCGGGATCGAAGCCTGGGCCGAAGACCTCGGCGTGACGGTGGTGGCTCACGACTCGTCGGGGCTGTCCTACTCCAACCTGGTGGCCCCCAAGGGCTTCGTCCGCCTACTCGAGTTCGCCGCCACGCAGCCCTGGGGCTCCAAGCTCCGATCGACGCTGCCGAGCGGGAACCAGGGAACCCTCGAGGGCCGCCTGCACGGCGTCCAGGTCCGCGCCAAGACGGGCACGCTGAGCGAACGCTCCGCGCTGTCCGGCTACGTGTTCCTCGACCGCGTCGGAACCTGGGCCTCGTTCTCGATCATCTCGCAGGGCATGGCCAAGTCGACCGCGGTCGACATCGAGAACCGAGTAGTGAAACTCCTAGAGGACCGGGCCAACTAGAGCACTTCCCGGTCACGAACGACCGTGCGCTCCTCGCGACGGCTTGCCCACGGTCCCACGTTGCTCCAGAGGACGAGCGACAGAAGGAATCCGACGGCACCTACGATCATCAGGATGATCCCGACCGTGTCGATGTTGAGGCCGCTGGTCGTGACCTCAACCGCGAACGTCAGGATCGCTCCCACTGCGAATAAGAACAGGCTGACTCCGATACCCATGATTCGAGACACCTCCACATCGATTTTGGGTCCACCCACATGCTGCTCCCTAGAGGTACCCGAGCGACTCAAGGGCGAAACCGGATCTGGGGGGAACGGAAGGCCCTTCACACGCCTACTACAGGCGTAGTAAAAAGGCCTCTGTATCCCTCTCGCCAAGCGGGTCGCGTGTGACTGAGCCGGACACCAACAGCTCCGAGGCCCCTCGAGGGCAGGTTTCGGCTGGGGGACCCCTCTGGCGCAAGGCGCCGTTCCTGCTGATCCGCTACCCCTCGTTGTTCATAGCGATCGCCGCCGCCGCTCTGGTCCTGGGCCTGGTCTCGGCCGCAACCCCCCTCTATCTCTCGTCCGCTTCCTCCGGAGCGCTCGCCGAGCAGTTCCGCACGGTGACTCCCGACGTCGCGGGTCTAACGGTGGTGCAGTACGGGAACCTCCCCGGCTTCGGCCTGTACGAGTCCTTTACGCAACGCACCGAAACGCTCGATGGCGCCCTCAGCAAGATCCCCGCCGACGGTGGTCCGATCCGAACGCTCATCGGGCGCCCAGCGGTTGGGTTGATCACCAATGCTCACCAAGGGGAACCGGTGCCGGCTGTGCTCGCGGCGCGCACCGGTGCGCTCCAACACCTCAACGTCCTTGCGGAGGAAGATGGGGATGGTCTCTACATCACCGACGACCAAGCAGAACAACTGAGCGTCGACGCCGGCGATCGGATGACTATCGTCGGCAGCTCCGGGGACTCGATCTCGGTTGAGGTGGCGGGCATCTATCAAGGGCTCGCATCTCAGGCGTTGACCGACTACTGGCAGCCGGTCGCCGACCGGATCTACGGCGGGGGTGATGGGGCTCCACCGGGTCTCGTTTTCGGCTCTTTCCCTCAGATCGCGGCCATCACGGTGGACTTCGGCGGCGAACAACCCCAGTCCCGGTGGGAATACTCCATCCGAACCGATCTCTCGATGGCCGAAGGAGAAGCCGCCGCCGCCGAGATGCGACGAGTCGAACGAGACCTCGAAGACGGAGCCGGCATCGGAGCCGAATTCCCGGGCGGCGAGCACTTCACCGCGCTGCCCGACCTGTTGAGGAACGCGCGCGAAACCGTTGGAGGGGTGGAATCTCCGATCGGGATCATGTCGCTCGCGGGGCGGCTCGTGGCGCTCGTGGTGATCGCGGCGGCGGGCGTCTATGGGATCCGCCGGCGCCGGATCGAAACGTCGGTGCTGTCGGCGCGTGGGATCGGGCCCGGGGCCCTCGGCTTCAAGGCTTCGCTGGAGTCCATCCCGCCCATCGCAGCAGGGGTCGCCATCGGATGGGGGGCTTCGTTGCTTCTCGTGAGGTTGCTCGGGCCCAGCCAGCGACTGGACCCCGGAGCTTCGATGAACGCCCTCGAATCGGCTCTCTACGCGGGGGTTATCGCCGTTGCCGTTGTGGGTCTCGTGTCGAGCTTAGCGACGCGGCGTGAAGCCGCCAGCGCGTTCACCCGGCTTCCTGCGGTCTCGAACATCCCGTGGGAGCTCGCCTTCCTGGTTCTGGCCGGACTCTCGTTCTACCAACTGGACAGCAACGGACTCACCGCGACCGGCACCGGCGGGCCACCCGAGATCGATCTCTTCGTGCTCGCCTTCCCCATCCTGTTCATCGCCGGCACCGCCGGTCTCGCCACGAAGATCCTCGGGCTCTTGCTTCCGAAGCTACGCGAGTTCGGCCGCGGCTCGGCCGCCCCCGCATACCTGGCAACCCGGAGGCTTGCGAGCGCTCCGCGTCTCGCGTTGATGCTCGTGACGGCATCGGCTCTCGCGATCGGCGTGCTCGCTTACGCCGGAACGCTCGTGAAGTCGGTCGACGCGACCTCCGACGCGAAGGCGCGTGTGTCGGTCGGGAGCGACTATGCCGCCCAGGTGAACCTCGGAAGCGAACTCCCCGACGGTCTCTCCTTCCCTGCGACGATCGTCAGTGAGATCGACCTCGTGGAGTTCACCGGGACGGGACAAGGAGTCACGATCCTCGCGATCGAGCCCGAGACGCTGGCGCGAGCCGCGTTCTGGTCCGATGACTTCTCCGGAACCTCGCTCCCGAAGTTGATGGCGGAGCTCGACGAAGCGTCCGGGGACAACCTTCCCGTCCTGGTCGTGGGTGACGAGGACGGCCTTGCCGAGAACGGACTCGAGCTCTACGACACGCAGGTCCCGCTCGAGATAGTCGACCGGCCGAGCGCGTTCCCCGGGATGAGCACGTTGGAACCGACCGTCATCGTCGACGACGCGCTCCTGCGAGAGTTCTTCAAGCGGTTCAACGGAGAGATCGGGAGTGCACCGCGCACCGATCTGATCTGGGCGAGGGGCGACGCCGAAGCGATCTCTGAAGAACTCGGTGAGACGTCCCTGGCGTTCGGCCTCGAGCGCTCCGCCGAGCTCTCCAAGGCGACGCCCGCGTTCCTCGCGGTGTCGTGGACGTTCGAGTTCCTCCAGGCCCTCGGCGTGGTCATCGGCTTCGTCGTACTCGCCGGGATGCTGCTCTACCTTCAGAGCCGACAGCGGGCCGGCATCGTGTCGTTCGCTCTCGCTCGACGGATGGGACTGAAAGCATCGTCCTATCGCCTGTCGGTGGTCCTCGAGCTGTTGGCCCTCCTCGGGTCCGCGCTGGTGATCGGCGTCGCCCTCTCGCTCGTCGCCGCACGCATCATCTACACGCGCTTCGATCTGTTCCCCGCTCTCCCGCCCGCTCCGTTATGGCGCGTGCCGCTCGTCATCTTCGGGGCGACCGCAGTCGTTCTTGCAGTGGCCGCGTGGATGGGCGCCTGGCGCGTTCAGCGAACCGCTCAGCGAGCCAAGGTTTCGGAGGTGCTTCGCCTTGCAGAGTGAAGCCGCCGCCGTCTGCAACGGCCTCGTCAAGATCTACTGGACGGGCACCGGTGAGGTCCACGCCTTGAAGGGCATCGACGCGTTCTTCCCCCGGGGGTCGATCACCGCGGTCGTCGGTCCCTCGGGCTCCGGGAAGTCCTCGCTCCTGCGCATCATGGCGGGACTGGACCGCCCGACCGCGGGTCGGATCCAGGTCGGCGGAGTTGACCTGGCGGGACTCAGCACCGGCCGGTTGCGGAAGATGCGTCGCAAACTCGTGGGCTACGTGTTCCAGAGACCGTCCGAGAACCTCATCCCCTACCTCAACGTGATGGAGCACCTCCAGGTCGCAGCCGAGCTCAGGGGGCGCTGGAAGCCCAAGGAGGCGAACGAACTCCTCGAGATCCTCGGGCTGGGCAAGCGCCGCAACCATCTACCCCAGCAGCTCTCCGGCGGCGAGCAGCAGCGGGCCGCGTTCGCGCAAGCGGTGATCGGGAAGCCATCGATCGTCGTGGCCGACGAACCCACCGCGGAACTCGACAGTCATTCGGGCGAAGCTCTGTTGGAGACGATCGCGACGTTGACTCGCTCGGGGATCAGTTTCATCGTCTCCACGCACGACCCGTCGATGGTGGCCGCCGCCGATCGCACGATGTTGATCAGGCACGGAGCGCTCGAGGCCGAGACCCATCAATCCCGGCTGCTTTCGGTCATCGACCAGAGCGGCCGCATCCAGTTGCCGCCGGAGATCCTGGCCCTGTTCCCCGACCGCCGGGCGGCGATCAACGTGGAAGACGGCTCGGTAAGGATCACCCCACCATGAGCAAAGTCAATGCGGTAGTCAGGTTGTCCGAGATCAAGAAGAGCTACCGCCGGGGGCCGGAAGAGGTCCGCGCTCTCGACGGCGTAACCCTCGAGCTCAAGAAGGGCGAGGTCGTCGCGCTCGTCGGTCCGTCCGGCTCGGGAAAGACCACCCTGCTGAACATCCTCGCCGGCTGGGAAGATCCGGACTCCGGGACCATCGAGTACTCCTCGGCCCCCGGAACCCATCCGGGGAACCTCCCCTGGCGCGACATCGCGATCCTTCCGCAGAGTCTCGGGCTGATCGACGAGATGAACGTGCGCGAGAACGTCGAGCTCGCCGCGCGCCTCCCCGAAGGCCCGGGCGTCGGGGCCGTCAAAGAGAGGATCGACGGGCTCCTGGGTGTGCTCGGCCTCGCCGGCTTCCAGGATCGACCACCATCCGAGATCTCGATCGGCGAGCAGCAGCGCACCGCTCTCGCGCGTGCGTTGTCACTGTCGCCGCAACTCCTGTTGGCCGACGAGCCGAGCGGGCACCAGGACGCGGCGTGGGCCGAAGGCGTCTTCAGGGCCATCCGCGCGGCGGCCAAGCAGGGCACGTCGTGTCTCGTCGCAACTCACAATGAGGAACTACTTCAGTTCGTCGATCGCATCGTCGGGATCAGGGACGGGCACCTCGTCGATGTCGAGCATCCGGGCCTGAGGCCACCCGAGGAACTCGCCGCCGAGGTCGTCGCGGCTGCGGAGTCCGAGCAACCGATGGAACCTGCCCCCGACCACTCCCCCTTCCGCTCCGTCGTCGAACCGGTCGAAGAAGAGACGCAGGTCGCTCCTGCGGTCAAGCTTCATCCAGGCGACGATGAAGGCGACGACGACCTGCGGTCGAAGTTCGGACCTGCTACCTAACCCGCGATGTCGATCCCCCGCGACGCGAAGTCCGCGAGCACCGCGCGCGCCGCGTTACGTCCCGGGGCGCCGCACACGCCGCCGCCGGGATGAGCCCCCGAGCCACACAGGTAGAACCCTGCGATCGGAAGCCGGTAGCGGTGCCACTCGCTCGCCGGACGCTTGTCGAAGATCCACTCCGGCAGGATCTCGCCGTGGAAGATGTTGCCACCGGTGAGTCCGAAGCGGGCCTCGAGATCGGGAGGTCCGAGCACGATCCGGTTCTCGACGAGGTCGGTCAGCCCGGGCGCGTAACGTTCGAGATTGTCCAGCACCGAATCCCCGATCTCGTCTCGTCGCTCCTTCCACGTTCCTTCCGCAAGGGTGTAAGGCGCGTACTGGGCGAAGACCGAGAGGGTGTGCTTGCCATCGGGCGCGAGCTCCGGTTCGCTCGCGGTCTGGATCCAGGCCTCGCAGAACATCTGCTCCGACGGCCTGCCCTCGGCCGCCGCTCGTGCCGCGGTCTCGAGATAGTCGATCGAAGGCGCGACAGAGATCGTTCCCATGTGCTCGGGCCCGGGGGTGCCCTCGGTGCCGATGCCCCGGAACTTCGGTAGACCCGACAACGCACAGTTCACCTTCACCACGGTGCCTTCGCTCGGGTAGATGTCGATGTCTTCGATGAACTCCGGCGGAACCGAGCCCTCCGGGACAAAGGTCAGGGTGCGCTTCGGATCGGCGTTCGAAAGCACGGTGCCCGCATCGATCTCCTCGCCGGAAGTGAGCACGACTCCGGCGGCGCGTCGATGGGTGTCGAGCTTCAGGGTCGCGACCTCGACCTCGGTGCGGATCTCCCCGCCCGCGGCCCGGAATACATCGGCGAGCGACTGCGTGATCGCTCCCTGGCCCCCGCGCACGAAGCCCCATCGGCCGAGCTTGCCGGTCGCCATCCCGAACGCGTGGTGCAGGTAGACGTAGGCGGTTCCGGGCGTACGGGGGCCGGCGGCAGTTCCGATCAGACCTTGTGACGCGTGGATCCCCTGCATCAACTCGTGCTCGAAGTACTCCTCCACGATCTCCGCTATCGATCCGTCGACCGTCTTGGCGAAGAGACGTTCGATCTCGGCCTGGCGGAACTCGCGGCGAACCTGTTTGCGGGTCGCCGGGTAGTGAAGCATCGGCGTGAGCCGCCGTGCCGCCTCCTCGAAGAGTTCGTGGAAGCGCGGATAGGCATCGGCATCCTTCTTCGAGAGATGGGCGATGGCCTCGTGGGTCTTCGCCGGATCGTCCCAGAACATCAGGCCCCCACCATCCTCGTGGGGATGGAAGAAGTCGGGATCTTTGAGGCGGATATCGATGTCGAGGCCGAGTTCGTGGATGACCTCGGGGATCAGCAGGGAGGTGGCGTAAGAGGCCGTCGACATCCGGAACCCGGGCCACAGCTCCTCGGTTACGCAGGCGCCTCCGATACGGTCCGTGCGCTCGAGAACCAGCACCTTGAGGCCCGCTTTGGCGAGGTAACAGCCGGAGATGAGTCCGTTATGTCCGGCTCCGATAACGATCGCATCGTGGGGCTCCAAACTCACCTTCCGAAGAGGATCAAAAGTGCTCTAGCCAAAGCATCCAAGGCAGGCTACCGTCTCGCGTATGGCGCTTAGTTCGTTCTGCCCAACATGTCAGCGAACCGTGTACATCGAGGACAACGCCACACCGGTTTGTCCGGTGTGCTCCTCTCCGCTGCTCGAAACCATCACCCTCGAGGACGAGGACCAGCCGCAGGTCGAAAGTCAGGCAGAAGGGACGAAGTAGGAGGCCGATACCAACCGGCCTTCCTCCATCACCATCGTCGTGATCGACCCCGTCTCACAATTCGTTCGCCCCAACCACGGCGGACCCCACTTCCCGGCCAGCGCATTGCGAGCCACAACCACGGGTGTCTGATGGGCCACCAGCACTGTCTCCCCGCCTGCAGCTGCCGCAGTAGCGTCCTCGATCGCCGCGAGCATCCTCTGAGCGATGTCTGCGAACGACTCCCCCCAGGAAGGCTTCAGGGGGTTGCGTAACCTCCACCAGTTCCGTGGGCTCAGGATCGAGAGCGGCGTCTTCTTGATGCCCTCGAAGCGGGTGTCGCTCTCGAGCAGGCGGTCATCGCTCACGAT
>WHTI01000182.1 GCA_009377815.1 Actinomycetota bacterium | reverse complement strand
GAGATCGACTACGTGAACCACTTCGCGTGGGTCGCGGTCCTGACCGACGATCCGTCGCGCGGGATCGGGGTCGCCCGGTGGGTGCGGGCGTCCGATGACCCCGAGATCGCCGAGGCGGCCGTCACCGTGATCGACTCGTTCCAGAACCGGGGGATCGGCAACACGCTTCTCCGGATCGCGACCGCGTCCGCGATCGAGCGCGGGATCCGCTCCTTCCGGGCCTGGGCGCTCGGGGATAACCAGCCGATGATGGAGCTCCTCAAGAACTTCGGGGCGGTACCGGGCAGATGGGAGTCAGGGGTTCTTGAGATAACGATCCCCTTGCCCGAAGACGTTGCCGAGATCGAGGACACTCCGGCCCCCTTCATCCTCAAAGCCGTAGCCGCCGGCAGGCTGCGCGGCGAGGCGAGGTCGGAAGACATCGCGAGGATGCGCTTCATCCCATGAAAAAAAGCGCCCCAGACCGGATTTGAACCGGCGACCTTCTCCTTGACAGGGAGATGAGCACTCCTAGCTGCTCCACTGGGGCTCGGACGACGAAGGCTAACACTCCCCCATCCCAGGTGTTGCTATCCTGACGCGTCTCCGGGTTGTTCTCCGCGGCGAGGTAGCTCAGTTGGTAGAGCACACGACTGAAAATCGTGGTGTCGGCAGTTCGATTCTGCCCCTCGCCACTGGAGGGGTCTGAGTAACGGCGGGCGGAGCGATGCCGTTGCGAAGATCCCGCCACTGGAGGGATCTGACATCGGTCCCGATATGCAGAACGGACGCCCGAGGGCGTCCGTTTCGCGTTACAAACTCGAGCTGCTTACGCGTCCTGCTGCTGGGCTCCCTCGAGGAACTTCTTGACCTCGTCCGCGCGGTATCGGCGGTGGCCTCCGAGGGTACGGATCGACGACAGCTTTCCTGCCTTCGCCCACCGAGTGACCGTCTTAGGGTCAACCCGGAAGAGAGCCGCTACCTCGGCCGGCGTAAGAAGCGCATCGTCCTTCTGCGACTTCATCCTTGCCTCCATTCCCCTTCTGCTACTGCGATCGGGAGAAACCCGCCACGACTCCGCAGATGCCGAAATCGGGCTTTTCTCCTCCGTGAGCATCATCCGGGGTCTGGGGCTCGCGGGGAATGGCCCTCGGGGACCATTTTCGAGCTTTTGCTGACTATGGGCACATAGTCCGGACGTACTAGTCCAAATCCCTCGAACCCTCCAGAATCGCCCAAATCACCGCCCCCGGAGGCGGTTTCCTCAGTTGACGACCTCCCGGGCTCGCATCTGGGTCCATTTCTCCGACAGGGCCTCGAACGCCGCTCCGGCTCGCTCGACGTCCCCTGCTTCGAGGGCATCGAGACACACCCAGACCTGGGCCGCGGAATCGTCGTCCACCAGCTCCTCCGCGCCGAACATCTGCGCGACCGAGCCGTAGTCGAGCTCGAGGAGACCGTCCTCGGGAAAGTCGTTCACCCACTCGAGGAGCTCCCGCACCGCATCGGTCACTCCCTCATCGATCCATGCCCCCTCGAGGATCGCCAGCGCCCGCCCGAGCCGGGTGGTGGCATTTCCGAGCGAGGTCTCGTACCGGACCCGTAGACCGCCGGCGTCCTCGGTCAGGATCCGCTCGTTCTCATCGAAGGCCGAGAACCAGCGGAGCGGGACGTGCCAGTTGGCGTGAAGGATGTGCGATCTGACGTCCGGGTGCTGCTCCCCGAGGGCCTCGAGCTCTTCGGCGGCCTTGCGGGCCTCGCGCTCGGGAACGAAAGCCCGCGCGACCTCCTCCGGGAGGCTCCCTCGGAAGGCCAGGAGACCGGCGAGCATCCTGAGGCGGGTTCTCCAAGGACACACCAGCGTGACGCCGTTGATCTTACGAACGAGGGCGCCCTCGGTAACACTCTCGGCCTCCGGAAGCGAGGTGCTGAGTAGCCACCGCCGTCCGGCCTCGGCCTCGGGGTTCGTGTCACCCGGTTCGTCCCTCACCCACCGGCTGCGGTCTTCCTCCGGGAACGTCGCCAGTGGCTGGTACACCCGGAGGTAAGAGGTGCTGGTCATCGCCCCATAGTAGTTGTGCCGTGGGTCGAAACGCGGACATGGTGGACCCCCAAGGCAGGCGTTACCATCATCGGTATGGGAGTTTTCGACCACGTCAAAGGCGACGGGTACGAGCAGATCGTCTACTGCACCGACGACCCCTCGGGCCTTAGAGCCATCATCGCCATCCATTCGACCGCGCTCGGTCCCGCCCTCGGCGGGACTCGCTTCTATCCCTACGACAGCGAAGAGGACGCACTCGTCGACGTCCTCCGGCTGGCCCAGGGGATGACCTACAAGGCCGCCGCCGCAGGTCTCGATCTCGGGGGCGGCAAGGCCGTGATCATGGGCGATCCTCGCCGCATCAAAACTGAGGAGCTCCTGCGTGCCTACGGGCGCTTCGTCGACAGCCTCGGGGGGCGCTACATCACCGCCGAAGACGTCGGCACCGAACTCGCCGACATGGACACTGTGAAACGTGAATCCCGGTGGGTCACCGGCTGCTCCGCGACCCATGGAGGCTCGGGCGACCCTTCTCCGGTCACCGCCTGGGGAGTCGTCCAGGGGATGAAGGCGTGCGCGCTCGAAAGCTTCGGCGACGCATCCCTCAAGGGCCGCACGATCGCGCTCCAGGGCGTGGGGAAGGTCGGCTACGCACTGTGTGGATACCTCGTCGAAGAGGGGGCAGAGGTCACGATCGCCGATGTCGACGTCGACAACCTCGGCCGCGCGGTCAACGCGTATGGGGTCGAGAGCGTCAGCCTCGCGGACATACACAAATTGGAAGCGGACATCTTCGCCCCCTGCGCGCTCGGTGGGGTCATCAACGACGACACGATCTCGGAGCTCCGCTGCAGGGTGATCGCTGGCTCGGCCAACAACCAGCTGGCGCGTGAAGAGCACGGCGACAAGCTCAGAGACCTCGAGATCCTCTACGCCCCCGACTTCGTGATCAACGCCGGTGGTCTGATCAACGTCGAGGACGAGCTGAGAGGCTACGACCGAGAACGCGCGATGCAGAAGGTCGAGGGTATCTACAAGGCCCTGCAGATGATCTTCGCGATGGCGACCGAACAACACATCTCGACCTCGCGAGCCGCGATCCAACACGCACAGGATCGCATCCGGAAGATCAGCCGCATCCGGCTCGTCCGCACGACCTCCTACGGACCCGACAATTACTGATGTCTGATCTCTTGCGCATCATCGGCAACGGAGCCGATGTCCCGGATCAACCCATCCCCGAGGGCCTCGGCGACAAGGACCTGGTCGCGATCTACCGGTGGCTGGTGTTGCTGCGCGCCTACGACGAGCGGTCGGTCGCGCTCCAGCGCCAGGGTCGGATCGGCACCTACGCCCTGTACTGGGGGGAAGAGGCGACCCAGGCGGGGACCCTCTACGCGCTCGAAGAGACCGACTGGATCTTTCCCTCCTACCGGCAGAACTCGATCGGCATCCTTCGTGGCGTTCCTCCGTCGGTGATCCTTGCGTGGTGGCGTGGTTACGGCGGCGACGTCGGCTTCTACGACACCCGGCATTTCCGCACCGGCCCGATCTGCGTGCCGATCGGGACCCATCTCCCTCATGCGGTGGGGACATCCTGGGCGGCCAAGCTGCGCGGGGAGCGGACCGCCTCTCTTGCGTGGTTCGGAGACGGAGCGACTTCCGAGGGCGACTTCCACGAGGCGATGAACTTCGCTTCGGTCTTCAAAACCGCCACGATCTTCTTCTGCACCAACAACCAGTGGGCGATCTCGACGCCGGTGTCCCGTCAGATGGCGACCAAAACGGTCGCGGAGAAGGCACTCGCCTACGCGATGCCCGCAGTACGGGTCGACGGTTTCGATCCCATCGCCTGCTGGAAGGCGACGAAGGATGCGGCCGACCGCGGCCGGGAGGGCGGCGGCCCGACCTTGATCGAGGCGTTCTGCTATCGCATCGGAGCGCATGGGACTGCCGACGACCCCAGGCTGTACCGTGATGAAGCCGAAACCGAGCCGTGGAAAGCATGGGAGCCTCTCTCCCGGATGGCCTCGTTCCTCGATCGTCTCGGCGTGCTCGACGAGAGCGGAGCTGAGAAGATCAAGGCGGAGGCCAAACAGACGATCGCCGAGGCCGTAACGGAGATGGAGGCGATCGAGACTCCCGGACTCGAGGTCATCTTCGACAACGTCTACGCGAAGGACCGGCCGTGGATGTTCATAGAGGGGCTCGAGGAGCTCCGCAGTGTCGGTCAGCGTGAACTGGTCAAACCACTGAACGCTGGGGCCCCCGCCGACGACACCGAGATACCGGAAGAAGGAGTGTGATGGCCGAGTCAACGATGGTCGAGGGGCTCAACCTCGCGCTGCATCAGGCGATGGCTGCCGACGACCGCGTGATCGTCCTCGGCGAGGACGTCGCCAAGACCGGCGGAGTTTTCCGGGTCACCCAGGGGCTCCTCGATGAGTTCGGCGAGGACCGCATCATCGACACTCCACTCGCCGAGGCGGGGATCGTCGGCAGCGCGATCGGTATGGCCATCTATGGCTTGCTACCCGTCGTCGAGATCCAGTTCGATGCCTTCGTCTATCCGGGCTTCGAACAGATCGTGGTGCACGCCGCCCGCTACGCATGGCGCACCCAGGGCCAGGTCCCCGCGTCGATCGTGATCCGCATCCCCTTCGGCGGCGGTGTC
>WHTI01000008.1 GCA_009377815.1 Actinomycetota bacterium | reverse complement strand
GGCGGCAACGACCTCATGTTCGGAGGCGACGGCAACGACGACTTCTTCGGCGGAGGTGGCAGCGACGAGATGTACGGCGGTCTCGGCAACGACCGCATGTGGGGCAACCAGGGTGGCGACAAGATGTACGGCGGCGACGGCAACGACCTCGTGGTCGGCCACGGCGGCCCCGACACCATCGAGGGCGGCAACGGCGCCGACACGCTGCTTGCAGGTGACGGCAACAACACCATCGACGGCGGTGCCGGTAACGACTATGTCCGCTCGGGCAGCGGCGCCGACGACATCACCACCGATGGCGGCAACGACGAGATCTACGCCGGCCGCGGCAACAACACGATCGATTCCGGCGGCGGCAACGACACCGTGTTCACCGGCGACGACGCCGACATCATCGTCACCGGCACCGGCGACGACTACGTCGACTCCGGCTGGGGTAGCGACACCATCGACACCAACGGAGGCCACGACGCCGTCTTCTCCGGCGGCGGCACCAACACGATCGACGTCGGTGGTGGCGACGACTACGTGCTCACCGACAACGGCCCCGACACCGTCTACGGAGGAACGGGCAACGACAAGATCGAGACCGGTCTCGGCGACGACGTTGTCTACGGTGGCGACGGTAACGACGCCCTGTACCTCGGCAACGGCAACAACTTCGCCGATGCCGGTGAGGGCGACAACTACGTCCTCGGCGGCCCGGGAGCCGATCTCATCCTGGCCGGCTCCGGCCTCGACGTCATCGACGGCCTCGGCGGCGACAACCTCATAAACGCCGGTGACGGTAACAACGCGGTCTTCGCAGGCGACGGCAACAACCTTGTGGCGACCGGCTCGGGTGACGACTACATCTCCCTCGGCGCCGGGGCCGACGGGATCTTCGCCGGAGGCGGCAACGACAGCGTCTACGCCGGCCGGGGCACCAACACGATCAACGGAGACGCCGGCGACGACTACCTCGTCGGTGGCGAAGACAACGACAGCTTCGACGGTGGTCCGGGAACGGACACCTGCGATGCAGGCTCGCTCGGGTTCGATACCCAGGTGAACTGTGAGGTTCTGATCGGTACGTTCCCGTAAAGGCAGTTTGCGTACAGAAGTAGTAGAAGGGCCCCCTTCCGGGGGCCCTTCTACGTGAGTACGATTCGTCGGTGAGAGTGCGATGAGCGACACGCCCATCTTGACCCCGGACCGACGACTCCGGGTCTTCATCAGCTCGACGATCGGGGAGCTCGCGGCTGAGCGGGCTGCGGCGCGCGCTGCGATCGAGGACATGAGGCTCCACCCCATCCTCTTCGAGCTGGGGGCGCGGGCACACCCGCCCCGAGATCTCTATCGCGCCTATCTCGCCCAGAGCGACGTGTTCGTCGGGGTCTATTGCGAGAGTTACGGCTGGATCGCTCCCGACATGGAGATCTCCGGGATCGAGGACGAGTTCCTGCTCTCCGAAGGTATGCCCCGTCTGATCTACGTTAAAAGACGCGGTCGCCGACCGCGATCCGCGACTGGCCGAGTTGTTGAAGCGGATCGGGGCCGCCGGCGTTTCGTATCGGAGGTTCAAGAGCTCGGAGGAGCTCGGCGGCCTCATCCGGGATGACCTCGCGGTCCTCCTGACCGAGCGTTTCGAGCGCAAGGCTGAGGAGACCGGCTGGAGTGCACTGCACACGAAACTCCCCGTGACTCCCAACCGGTTGATCGGGCGAGCGGGGGACCTCAAGCTGCTAGACGAGAAGCTGGGTGCCGAGGAGACGAGGATCCTGACCCTTCTGGGTCCCGGTGGTGTCGGCAAGAGCCGCCTGGCGATCGAACTCGGTGCCCTGATGAAGGAGCGCTTCGCCGATGGAGTCCACCTCGTAACGCTCGAAACGCTCGTCAGATCCGAGGAGGTACCCGGGACGATCGCGGCGAGCCTGGGGCTGTCCGATCGGATCGGAACCGCGGAGCCTCGTGAGCTGGTACTCCTCACCCTCGCCGAACGCGAACTACTCCTGATCCTCGACAACTTCGAGCATCTGATCGACGCGGGGACCTATGTTTCCGAGCTGGTCGCGGAGTGTCCGGGGGTAAAGGTCCTGGTGACCAGCCGGACGTTGTTGAGGCTGCGCGGCGAAGTGGAGTACCTGCTGATGCCGCTCGAAGTTCCCGAACGAGGCCATTCGAGTTCCCCTGCCGTCGAGCTGTTCCTCGCCCGGGCCCGGAGTTCCTCCGATCTCGATCGCCCGGAACAGAAGGAGGCGATCGCCGAGGTGTGCCGGCGCCTCGACGGACTGCCGCTGGCCATCGAACTCGCCGCCGCGCGAACTTCCCTTCTTTCGCCGGCATCGATGCTCGAACGACTGAGCGATGGCTTTGACCTCCTCAGGGGAAGCTCGCCGGACCTGCCCGAGCGGCAGCGAACGATGCGCAGCACGATCGCGTGGAGTGTCGATCTTCTCGGTGAGGAAGACAAGGTCTTCTTCCGGCGGCTGGCGGCGTTCTGCGGAGGCTTCACATTGGATGCGGCCGAAGCCGTGTGCGACCCCGATCACGGACTGGACGTTCTCGAACGGATGCAGGTGTTGGTCGAGAACAGCATCATCCAGCCCGCCGCCGGGGGCCTCGATCCCCGTTTCCGGATGCTCGAGTCGATCAGGCAGTTCGCGCTCGAGATGCTCGATGCCTCGTCCGAGGCCGACGCCATCCGCTCGCGGCACGCGCACCACTTCTTCGATCTGTCGCAGGGCCAGCACGATGCACTACGGAGTTCTCGACAGCTGGAGGCTCTGGATCTCCTGGAGGCCGAGGAAGGCAACTTCCGCGGGGCGATGAGACGGCTCCTGGAAGAGGGGCGACACGAGGATGTTGCCTCGATCGGTTGGGCCGTGTGGCCGTACTGGTGGATGCGTGGACGCCAGGCCTACGGACGGACCTTGATGGAGGCGGTGCTCGATGAATCCGCCGACGTGACGCCGCTCGCGCGCGAGAGGGCGCGTGGCGTGCACGGTGGCATGTGTATGTTCATCGGTGACTATTCGGAGGCCGTGTACTCGCTCGCTACCGCTCACGCACGGCTGAGAGAGCTGAACGATGAAGCCGGGATCGGGATGGCTCAGATCGGTCTTGGGATCGTGTCCTCCACGATCGAAGGAGAGGAACAATCCCTCGAGCGCTTGCGAGAGGCGCAGGTTCTGCTTAGGTCGGCCGGCGAGAACTACGGTCTGGTTCTCGCCCTCAACTCGTTGTGCTGGACGGCGATGGCGTTCGATAACGAGAGTGTTCCACTTGAGACCTACGACGAGTCCATCAGTCGATCCCAGCAGTTCGGTGGAGCGATCGATCTCGGGATGGCGATCGGCAATCGCGCGCGCCGGATCAGCTATTCGGACCCGGCCGAGGGGTTGTCCGAGCTCCGGCGAGCTATGTTCATGCTGGTCGAGAGCGACATGCGAAGCGGGGCGTCGTTCATGGTCGACCTCATCGCGGAGGTCGCCGCCGAGCAGGGTGAGTACGGCAAGGCCGCTCAGCTCCACGGGTTCGCAGAGAAGGTCAGAGAGACGATGGGGGCCTTGATGATCCCGGCCCTCGGGATCCGTGGGGAGCGGAACCTCGAGCGCCTGAGCGAGCTCCTGGGGGCATCGAGGCTACGCGCCGAACTGGCCGCCGGGGCTGAGATGGACTACGAGACCGGGATCGGGGTCACCCTCGATCTCTCATCCAAGATCCTCGGTGCCCTGCGACCGTCGGGGGCCAGGGAGTCCATCTCCTGACCCCGGAATAGTTGTCGCTACCCGTCGTTACTATCGTCCCGTGCCCCCCTTCAAGGTCATCTCCGATTTCGAGCCCGCCGGCGATCAGCCCGACGCCATCACTGCGCTCGTCGATCGGATCCGCTCGGGGGAGAAGTTCTCGACCCTGTTGGGGGCTACAGGGACCGGCAAGACGGCGACCATGGCGTGGGCGATCGAGCAGATCCAGAAGCCGACGATCGTCATGGCGCCGAACAAGTCGCTGGCCGCCCAGCTCGCGAACGAGTTCCGGCAGTTCTTCCCCGAGAACGCGGTCGAGTACTTCGTCTCCTATTACGACTACTACCAGCCCGAGGCCTACGTTCCGTCGTCCGACACCTACATCGAGAAGGACTCCTCGGTCAACGACGAGATCGAGCGCCTGCGGCACTCGGCGACGTCGGCCTTGTCGATGCGGGATGACGTCCTGATCGTGGCCTCCGTGTCGGCGATCTACGGTCTGGGTTCGCCGGAGGAGTACGAGAAGCAGATCGTCGGCGTCGCCCGCGGGGGAGTAGCCGACCGGGACTTCATCATCCAGAAGCTCGTCGACATCCAGTACGAACGCAACGACGTCAACTTCGTCCGGGGGAAGTTCCGCGTCCGGGGGGACACGATCGAGGTCTTCCCCGCGTACGAGGAAAAGGCGGTTCGGATCGAGTTGTTCGGCGACGAGGTCGACCGGATAGTCGTACTCGACGTTCTGACGGGTGAGATCACCGCCGAGCTCGACTACGTTCGCATCTATCCTGCCTCCCACTACGTCGCCTCGCAGGAGCGGATGCAGAAGGCCGTGATCACGATCGAGGAGGAACTCGGCGAGCAACTGCGGAGGTTCGAGAAGGAAGGGAAGCTGCTCGAGGCACAGCGTCTACGGATGCGAACCGAATACGACCTCGAGATGATGCGCGAGGTGGGGTTCTGCAACGGGATCGAGAACTACGCGCGCCATATCGAGGGCCGGCAGCCGAACACCCGACCCTTCACGTTGCTCGACTACTTCCCCAAGGACTTCCTCATGGTCCTCGACGAGAGCCACGTGGCGGTTCCCCAGCTCAACGGCATGTACGAGGGCGACATGTCGCGCAAGCGCACCTTGATCGAGCACGGGTTCAGGCTCCCATCGGCGCTGGACAACCGTCCGTTGCGCTTCGACGAATGGCTCGACGTCGTCGACCAGGTCGTGCTGATGTCGGCGACCCCCGGTCCGTTCGAACGCAGCAAGGGCGGGACCCCGATCGAGCAACTCGTCCGTCCCACCGGCCTGATCGACCCCGAGGTCATCGTGAAGCCGACCAAGGGTCAGATCGACGATCTCATGGACCAGATCAGGAGCCGAACCGAGGTCGGCGCCCGCATCCTGGTCACCACCCTGACGAAGAAGATGGCCGAGGACCTCACCGACTACCTCCTCGAATCCGGGATCCGGGTGCGCTACCTCCACGCCGACATCGACACCGTCCAGCGGATCGAGATCCTGCGGGACCTGCGCCTGGGCGAGTTCGATGTCCTGGTCGGGATCAACCTGCTCCGTGAGGGCCTCGACCTTCCCGAGGTCTCCCTCGTAGCGATCCTGGATGCCGACAAGGAGGGCTATCTCCGATCGCAGACCTCATTGATCCAGACGATCGGCCGCGCCGCTCGCAACGTCGAAGGCCAGGTGATCATGTACGCCGACGAGGTCACGGAGTCGATGAAGTTCGCGATCAGTGAGACCCAGCGACGCCGGGGGATCCAGATGGCGTACAACGAGGAGCACGGGATCGATCCACAGTCGATCCGCAAAGCCGTATCCGACATCCTCATCTACGGGGCGGGGCACCGGCAGTCGGCGCCCGTGCCCACCAAGTCGAAGAGCCGGTTGAAGGACATCCAGGGCACGCCCGACGAACTCAAACGATTGATGCTCCAGCTACAGGAGGAGATGCATCAGGCGGCGAAGGACCTCGCGTTCGAATACGCCGCCCGCCTACGGGACGAGATCGCCGAGATCAAGCGCGAGCTCAAAGAGGTCGGCTAGTCCTTTAGTGGCGCGTGCGGTTCGCCTGAACCGCCGCGACGTACGCCCGCTGCTCGGAGTTGAGCCGCCCTCGCACGTTGCCCGGACCGGAATAGTAGGCCGCGAGGGCACGGTTCTCGGTCCTCATCGTGTGAAGCATCTGCGAGAGATACATGACCCCGAGCTTCACGTTGTCGTCGGCCCGTTTGACATCGAGTGAGCCGCCACCGAGGACGACGTTGACGTAGTCGGCGGTGTC
Organism: Actinomycetota bacterium; assembly: GCA_009377815.1. Lineage (GTDB taxonomy): Bacteria > Actinomycetota > CADDZG01 > CADDZG01 > WHSQ01 > WHTI01. The sequence goes on along the minus strand of WHTI01000008.1, from coordinate 46,184 downwards.
GGGCATGACCTGCATGACACCGATCGCTCCGGCGGAGGACACGACGTCCTGCTGCCAGCCACTCTCGTGCCACGCGACCGCCTTCACTAACGAGGGATCGATCCCGGCGGCGCTCGAGTGACGTTCGAGCAAGGATTCCACCGAGGTTCCGGATGTGGCTCCGCGGCCGGCCACCGAGGTGTGGGCGGAACCGGGCACCTTCAGGGTCGCCCCGGCCACGATCAGGTTGGGATCGGCCAGGTGGTTGAGCCGGGCGAGGCTGCGCACGGACACGCCGTAGCGCGCCGCGATCCCGGAAAGGGTTTCCCCTCGTTTCACCCGATGGGTACGCGCCGACGAGCCCCCGCCACTGATGCGTAGGGTCGTGCCGATGACGATGAGATCCGGGTTCGAGAGGTGATTGGCGCGTGCTAGTTGGCTCACGCTCGTTCCGTAGCGAGACGCGAGCCCCGAGAGGGTGTCGCCGGGCCGGACCACGTGGCCCCCCGATGCCGCCTGGGCTGCGGGGCCTGTGACCCACATGACCGCGGCGGTTCCGAGGATCGCCGGACCGTGTTTCTTGGGACGTGGAGTGAGGTGCTTTCCGACGTAGCGTCTCGGATACACGGCGGCCTCCTGGGTCGCTAAGGGTTGGGAGACATGGCTCAGAAGCCCACAAGAGTCACGATATATAACAAAAGTGGTCAGAAAGCACAAGCCCCGTGGGGGCCTTAACATCCGGAGCCATGATGAGGCGGCCGGGGGGGAATCAGTACGACCGGGCGATCTTCGCCCTTGCGGTGCCCGCTCTAGGGGCGTTGGCCGCCGACCCCATCTACTCCCTCGTCGACACCGCGTTCGTGGGTCACCTTGGGACCCCGCAGTTGGGGGCGGTCGCGATCGGTACGGCGGCCTTCACGGCGTCGTTCTGGATGTTCTCGTTCCTCGCCTACGGGGTGACGCCGCGGGTCGCCCGTGCGCTCGGTCGGGGGGATCTCGTCTCGGCGGCCTCGACCGGAGTCCAGGCGCTCTATCTCGCGGTCGCTTTCGGGGCCGCGGTCAGTCTCCTAGGCGTTCTCTTCGCCGGGCCCATCGTCCGCGCGCTGGGGGCCGGACCCGAGGTCGCGACCTTCGCCGAGCCGTATCTCCGGATCCGGATCCTCTCGTCGATCCCCGTGCTTCTGGCTCAGGTGGGACATGGGTGGCTGCGTGGTGATCACGACACCCGCACGCCCATGTACATCGCGATCGCGGGCGCTTGCGCCAACGTCCTCCTCGACTACGTCCTCATCTATCCGGCCGGGATGGGGGTGAACGGCGCAGCATGGGCGACGCTCGCAAGTCAAACGGCTGTAGCCGCCGCGTTCTTGGTCGTCCTCGCTCGCCGCTTCGCGGAACCGCGGTGGCGCTTCTCGCCCGAGACAGCGAGGCAGCTGCTAAGCGTCGGAGCTGATCTTGCCGTTCGTACCGGAGCCCTGCTTCTGGCTCTCACCGTGGCCACCTCGATCGCGGCGCGCATGGGCGAGGTTCCTCTGGCCGCGTGGCAGATAGCGATGCAGATGTTCCTCCTGCTGGCCCTCGTCCTCGACTCGATCGCGATCGCAGGTCAGGCGTTGATCGCGCGCGACCTCGGGGCCGGCTCTCTGGACCGAGCGATGGCGGTTGGTCGTCGTCTCATGTCCCTGGGATTGATCCTCGGCCTCATGCTCCTCGCGGTGGTCGCGGTGGTGGCCCGCCCCCTTGCAGGGGTGTTCACCGACGACCCCGCAGTCATCGCCGCCGCCGGGGATCTGATCCTGTGGGTCGCCGCCATCCAGCCTCTCTCCGCGATCGCGTTCACCCTCGATGGGATCCTGATCGGAGCTTCGGACACCCGGTTCCTGGCCGGCTCGATGGCGATCTCCAGCGCGATCTTCGTCTTCCTGGCCTTCGTTGCATTAGCCCGAGGCTGGGGAACCGCCGGGCTCGCGGTGGGAGCCACCATCTGGTTGGTCCTGCGTTCGGCCACCACCGGCACCCGCTTCGTTCGCGGGCGGTGGGCCGTCGATCAGTGAGCTAGGACCGAGTCCAGCTCCTTGAAGCACACATCGATCTCGTCCTCGGTGTTGAAGAAGTGGGGCGAGATCCGCAAAGCATCGTGTCTCTGGTCGAGGACGACGTCTCGTGCGAAGAGGGCGTGAAGGACCTCCTCGGCCTTTACCTCTCCGCCGGGCACCCTGATGCGGACCAGGCCGCCTCGGCTCGCGTCGTCAACCGGCGATAGCAACTCCATGTTGCGTTCCATGGCGCGCTCCACGATCCGGTGCGTGAGGGCCTGGTTCCGAGCTCGAACGTTGGGCACGCCGACCTCAAGGATGATCCCCATCCCTTCCGCGGCGGTCCATGCCTGGGGGAGCGTGTAGGTCCCGGTCTCGAACCGGCGCGCGTCGTCTCGTAGATCTAACTCCGCGCGATCGAAACCGAAGGGGTCCTTGGTCCCGAACCAACCCACGATCATCGGGTGCATCTCCGACAACAGGTCGCGGCGGCAGTACAGGAACGCGATGCCCTGGCCCCCGCACAGCCACTTGAGAGCTCCGGACAACAGGAAGTCCACCCCAAGCTCGTGGACGTCGAGCGGGAGCACGCCGGTGCCGTGGAAGTCGTCAACCATCACGTATGCCCCGTGGTCGTGAGCTGCGGCGACGATCGGTTCGAGATCCATGATCCAGGAGGACTCGAACAGGACCCGGTTCACGTTAACGAGTGCGGTCCGGTCATCGATGCGCTCGATGACGTCCGCCGCCTCGATCCTGATCCCGTCGGGGGTCGGGACGACGTCGATCTCGACCCCGCGGGGCCGTTGCGCCTTCCACACGTAGTGGTTGGTGGGGAAGTCCATCGCCGTGGCGACGACCTTGGGCCGCGCGGTGTAGTCGAGGCACGACGCGATCGACGACAACCCGTTCGAGACCGAGGGCACGATCGCGATCTCGTCGGCATCGGCCCCGATCAGGGCCGCGAAGCGCTCCCGGCATGCGGCCAGCTTCGGCATCCCGTGGTCGAACCAGAGTTCCTCCGGCCCGAGGCGCGACCAAAGGTCCAGATGCTCCAGGGCAGCCGTCTGAGCCCGGCGCGACAGGGGGCCCAGCGAGGCCGAGATCAGGTAGTTCCGCTCCTTGGTGATCGGGAACTCGTCCCGATAGCTGCTGAGGTCGTCCATCCCAGGAGGCTACGCCACTCTGTTCTGCCGGTCGTCGAGACGACCGGCTCTCGCTGCCCTCAGGTGCCTGGCGGTCGTGAGCGTGCCTGGTAAGTAAATGACAAGCGCGTCGTTTACCATCAGGGGTTCATGGATATCGCCTCCGTAGGGGGCTCCGGGGACCGTCTCGTGGTTCGTGGGGCCCGAGAACACAACCTGAAGAACGTCCACCTCGAACTGCCCCGGGACTCGTTGATCGTGTTCACGGGCATCTCCGGTTCGGGGAAGTCGTCCCTTGCCTTCGACACGATCTATGCCGAGGGGCAGAGGCGCTACGTCGAGTCGCTGTCGTCCTACGCACGGCAGTTCCTCGGGCAGATGGACAAGCCCGATGTCGACTTCATCGAGGGCCTCAGCCCGGCGATCTCGATCGATCAGAAGTCCGCGCCGAAGAACCCTCGTTCGACGGTCGGGACGATCACCGAGATCTACGACTACATGCGTCTGCTGTTCGCTCGGATCGGACGGCCGCATTGTCACAACTGCGGACGACCGATCGCCCGGCAGACTCCGGAGCAGATCGTCGACCAGATCCTGAACCTGCCGGATGGCACGCGCTTCCAGGTTCTCGCCCCGGTGGTCAGGACCCGTAAGGGAGAGTTCCAGAGCTTGTTCGACGACCTCGCCCGCCGTGGGTTTGCTCGAGCGCGCGTTGATGGCGAGATGCGGGAACTCACCGAGAAGATCAAACTCGATCGGTATCACCAGCACGACATCGATGTGGTCGTGGACCGGCTCGTCATCAAGGAGGGCGTCGGCACGCGCCTCGCCGACTCGCTCGAAACGGCGCTGGGACTTGCCGAGGGACTCGCCGCGATCGACCTGGTCGACGATGACGCTGAAGACATCTTGTTCAGCCAGCACCTCGCGTGCGTCGATTGCGGGATCAGCTTCGAGGAACTCGCTCCGCGCAACTTCTCCTTCAACTCACCGTACGGCGCGTGTGACCACTGCGATGGACTCGGAACGCATCTCGAGGTCGACATCGAGCTCGTCGTCCCGAACCCGGATCGCTCGCTCGAGGAAGGCGCGATCGGTCCGTGGTCGGGTCGCACGTTGGAGTACTTCGATCGACTCCTGGGTTCGGCCTCGAAGACCTTCGGCTTCAAGATGAACGTCCCGTGGAAACGGCTCCCGAAGAAAGCCAAGGAGGTCATCCTCTACGGCTCGAGCGACGAGGAGATCCACGTTCGGTACAAGAACCGCTTCGGGCGCGTCCGTTCTTACTGGACGGTGTTCGAGGGTGTCGTGACGTGGCTCGAACGCCGCCGGTCGGAAACCGATTCCGATTACGCCCGGGAGCGCTACGAACAGTACTTCCGCGAGGTTCCGTGTCCCGAGTGTGGGGGAGCACGACTCCGGCCCGAGACCCTCGCTGTCACCCTGGGAGACAGGAACATCCACGAGGTGACGTCGCTGTCGATCGATCTCTGCGATGCATTCATGCGCACGCTCGAGCTCAACGATCGTGAGACGCACATCGCCGAGCGCGTGCTGAAGGAGATCCACGCTCGTCTCGGCTTCCTGCTCGACGTCGGCCTCGATTACCTCACCCTGTCGCGGAACTCGGCAACCCTGGCCGGAGGTGAAGCTCAGCGGATCCGTCTTGCGACGCAGATCGGCTCCGGGCTCGTGGGGGTCCTATACGTCCTCGACGAGCCCTCGATCGGCCTCCATCAGCGCGACAACCGGCGACTCATCGAAACGCTCTTGCGCCTGCGCGACCTCGGCAACACGCTGATCGTCGTGGAGCACGACGAGGAAACGATCCGGACGGCGGATTACGTCGTCGACATCGGTCCCGGAGCAGGGGAGAGCGGTGGCGAGATCGTCCACGCCGGGTCCCTCCAGGGACTTCTCGACATGGAGGGTTCGCTGACCGGCGATTACCTCACCGGCCGCAGGATGATCGATGTGCCGCCCGAGCGCCGCAAGGGGAACGGCGAATCGATCGTGGTCAAGGGGGCCCGGCAGCACAACCTCAAGGAGATCGACGTCGAGTTCCCACTCGGCCGGTTCATCTCGGTCACCGGCGTTTCGGGCTCCGGGAAGTCGACCCTCGTCAACGAGATCCTGCATCGGGCAGTGCACCAGAGGTTGAATCGCCAGGCCAAGCTAGTGGCCGGCAAGCACCGCTCGATCGACGGCGTCGATTTCGTCGACAAGGTCATCGACATCGACCAGTCGCCCATCGGGCGCACGCCGAGGTCCAACCCGGCGACCTACACCGGTGTCTGGGACCACGTCCGGAAACTGTTCGCCAAAACTCCGGATGCGAAACGGCGGGGATATCAGCCGGGTCGCTTCTCGTTCAACGTACGCGGGGGACGATGCGAGGCCTGTGCGGGCGATGGCACGATCAAGATCGAGATGCACTTCCTCCCCGACGTCTACGTGCCCTGCGAGGTGTGTAAGGGGAAGCGCTACAACCGCGAGACCCTCGAGGTGCGCTACAAGGGGAAGAACGTTTCCGAGGTGCTGGAGATGTCGGTGTCGGAGGCGGCAGAGTTCTTCAAGGCCATCCCCCCGATCGCCCGCCACATGAACACCTTGAACGACGTCGGCCTCGGCTACATCAAGCTCGGTCAGCCGGCGCCGACCCTCTCGGGCGGCGAGGCCCAGCGCGTGAAGCTCTCGACCGAACTCGCCAAACGATCGACGGGCCAGACCCTCTACATCCTCGACGAGCCGACCACGGGTCTGCACTTCGAAGACGTCAACAAGCTCCTCGGCGTCCTTCACCGGTTGGTCGACGCAGGGAACACGGTGGTCGTGATCGAGCACAACCTCGACGTGATCAAGACGGCCGATCACCTCATCGATCTCGGGCCCGAAGGTGGTTCCGGCGGCGGATCGATCGTCGCCGAAGGAACCCCGGAAGAGGTCGCCGCGACCAAGGGCTCTTACACGGGCGAGTACCTTGCCCCGCTCCTCAAGTCGACGCCGACGAAGCGGAAGGTGAAAGCGGTCGCCGCGGCGCGCTCCAAGCGGGCGGCAACTCAGCGGGCGGTTACCTGAAGCAACTCCCCAGCACTGATGTCGACGAGGAATAGCTCTCCGTCCTCGGATTCGCCGAACGAACTCACGGATCGCCCGGTCTCCAGCGCCAGCTTGGGATCTCCCCTGTGCCCCTTGGCCTCTATGACCCACAGAAGCCCCGAGCAGTAGTCGGCGAACAGATAGCCCCCGGTGAGGACCGGGTAGCGCTCGCCGCGGTAGACGTGTCCGCCGGTCACCGAACAGCCGTCGGCGTGCGTGTACTGGGTCACGGGAGGCTCCAGGCCCCCGGTGTCGCAGGACGACGATCCGTAGCACGCGTTCCCTTCCGTCACGTTCCAGCCGAAGTTGAGCCCACTGGCGCCGGCCGGAGCGCGATCGATCTCCTCGAACTCCTCCTGGCCGACGTCTCCGATCCACAGGTGCCCGGTGACCCGGTCGAAGGCGAAGCGCCACGGGTTGCGGAGCCCGTAGGCCCAGACCTCCGGAGCGCCGCCGCCATTCCCTCCTCCGCCCGCGAACGGATTGTCGCCCGGGATGTCGTAGCCGGACGAGCCCGAGACGTCGAGCCGGAGGATCGATGCCAGGAGCGTGTCGGGGTTCTGGCCGTTGCCGTGGGGGTCGCCGCCCGAGCCGCCATCTCCAAGCCCGACGTAGAGGTAGCCGTCCGGCCCGAACGCGAGATGCCCGCCGTTGTGGTTCGAGTACGGCTGGTCGACCGTGAGGATCACCTCGGCCGACCCGGGATCCGCCCTCTTCGGATCGTTGCTGACCTGGTAGCGCGCCACGATCGTGTCGCCGCTAACGTCCGTGTAGTTGACGTAGAAGCGGCCGTTGTCGGCGTAGTCGGGTTCGAACGCGAGTCCCAGGAGGCCCTGCTCGCCGCCGGCCACGATCCGGTCGCTCACATCGAGGAACACCTCGGCCGAAACCCGACCCTTGCGCGACACAGTCTTGATCCGTCCGGTCTGTTCAACAACGAAGAGGCGGCCACTCCCATCGCCCGCGTTGGTGACGAGCAAGGGGCTCTCGAAACCGGAGGCGACCGGCTGAAGCTTGATCCGTGCCCCGAGGGGATCGGGTTCGACCTCTGGGAATGGTTCCGAGGTTGGGCTTGGCCTTGGAGCAGATGGGGAGGGCCTCGGCGCGCGGTCCTCGGGTTCGCTCGAGCGTGTGCAGCCGGAGAGCGAGAGTGCGAGTACCAGGAGCACGGCCGCCGGGCGCTGCACGATCGTTACCCTCAGAGGTCTCTTTCGATGCCGGTGTCGACCTCGAGGGGGTCTTCGGTGCCGTAGAAGCGGGGTTCGGCACCTTCCACGATCGACTGGAGTTGATCGATCAACCGGTCGCGGCTGAGCTTGATCCCGTGGCGGCCGAGGACCTTCTCGTATTCCGGGAATCGGGTCACGAGGTCGATCGCAACGCTTTCGAACGCATGCCGTGCGATCCGTTCGCGGCTCCCGTAATCCATCAGGTTGAAGACGAAGAGGTGCTCGTCGTCCCGTCTCGGCTCGATCAGGATGATGTCGACGTCGGGGTGTGCGTGGGTGATGACCTCGAGTTCCTTCTCGACCTGTGCCTGCGCCATGATCCGGAAGCTCTGTGCGGCGATGTGGGGGAAGCCCTTCTCGGCGATGTGGTGGGAGGGCAATCCCGTGGAGGTCGGCAGCAGATACCTCACGTCGTGGACGTAGGGGACCAGAGGATTGATGCAGACCACCAGCTTGGCACCGTGGGCGATCGCCACCTCGATGCTGGTCGTGGAACGCAGGCCCCCGTCGAGGTACACGCGGTCGTTGATCTCCCTGGGTGCATAGAGGAGCGGGATCGCGGTCGACGCCGCCGCGGCTTCGGAGATGGGGATGTCGTCGACGCCTTCTTCGCCGAACACCACCCGCTGGGCACTGTCGAGGTCGGTGGCGGTGATCAATAGCTTCCGCTTCGTGGCCCGGAAATTGTTCGTGAATCCGTCTCCCGAAAGCAGGGCCCGCAAGTACCGTTCGGTGCCGTCGGTCGTGTAGATCGCCGCCGGGAGGCCTTCGGCGAGCGCCCCCAGCCCGTCGATCAATCCGGTCGTGAAGGGGTGTCCGATGTAGCGACGGAGTGCCCCCACGACGCTCAGCGGCCACCTGACCATCGAGGAGACGATGCCACGGCGATCGGGCATGAGGACCTCGTCCGCGCCGATTCCCCGGAACGCGGCCGAGCCATGACCGATATTAGCCAGGATCAGATCTTCGGGGGTGATCCCGTTCGCGAGGCAGGCGGCCACCACCGCTCCTGCCGAGGTCCCCACATAGAGGTCGAAGTCGTTGACTCCGGCTCGGGCCCCCATGGCGTTCATGGCGTTCAAGACGCCGAGGTGGTAGGCGGCCCCGGTGATCCCGCCGCCTCCCAGCACGAGCGCCACCCGCCCGTCACTCCGGGGCGCCTTACGGGAGTGGTCCTTGAGCCACTCGCGGTTGGTCCTGGAGAGGTGGATGACCGAGCCCATTGAGCCCACCCTACTAGCCGGGCGCCGCGGGGACCCCTTTTGCCCGTCGAGTCTTTCCCGGGGCTTGCTTGGTGGGCTAGTCTCAGTCGCCTCTGATGGTGGAATTTTCCATCGGCGGGCCAGCGGCGAGCAAGGAAGGGGGATCGGGCAGGGGGAGAGATTCTGGGTTCTTGGCATCGCCGACGCGATGCATCGTTACGCAGAGGCGCGACGACGCGCCAGTCAATGGAGGTACTTGATTGAGCAAGAAGATGATCAGCGGACTGTTGGGCATGGCCCTGGTCGGATCGTTACTGATCGGTCAGGCGGGGGCGGTGGGGACGAACAAGAAGGCGGCTCCTCCTCCTCACGATTCCCTCGAGTCGCGCGGTGACTACAAAGAACTTCCCAAGCACGTACAGGAGTGGCAGAACCAAAGGGCGGCGGCAGCCGATGCGGTCCTCCGTGGTGAAGCAAGAGTACGTCCCAACGGCACGGTGAAGCTTCCGAACGGAGCGTTCGTCGAGTACGAGCGCGAGTTGGAAGAGCACATCGTGACTCTGCTGGCGGAGTTCAGCGACCCGATGGCCGGAGCCATCGCGGAGCCGGATCGGGAAGTGGACAACTCCACCTACTGGTCCGAGAGCTTCGACCGGGCCCACTACGAGGAGATGCTCTTCTCGGAAGGTGGCAACCCGACCGGGTTCCCGTCGATGCGGGACTTCTACCTGGAGCTGTCCGACGGCCGCTACACGGTCGACGGCCAGGTTTCGGAATGGGTCTCGATCGATGAGCCCGAGTCCGAGTACGGCGCCGACTCGCCCGAGGGTGGCGACGGATCCGACAACCTCAACGGTCCGGTCTACCGGGTCGTCGAGGCGGCCCTGAACGCGACCGATGGTGTCGATGAGGGCGTCAACTGGGACCCGGCCGTCGTCGACGTCTGGGACCGGTACGACTGCGATGGCGATGGCAACTTCGATGAGGCGGATGGCTACATCGACCACTTCCAGCTCGTCCATGCGGGACAGGGTCAGGAGGAGGGTGGCGGCGCCCAGGGCACCGATGCGATCTGGAGCCACCGCTGGTACGCCGGTCAGGAGGGGTTCGGTACTGAGGGCCCCGCCGGCTTCGGTGACGGCTGTCTCCAGGGCGGTTACCAGGTGCCGGGCACCGACCTCTGGGTCGGTGACTACACCATCGAGCCCGAGAACGGCGCGGTGGGAGTGTTCGCGCACGAGTACGGACACGACCTGGGCCTGCCGGACCTGTACGACATCACCGGTACCGGTGAGAGCCCAGTCTCATTCTGGTCGCTGATGGACGCCGGCTCATGGGCATCGGCCGATCCCGACGCGATCGGGACGCAGCCGACGCACATGGACGCATGGTCCAAGTACGCATTGGGCTGGGTCCGCGGCAAGGACCTCGGCACCTTCAACTTCAAGCCGAAGAAGAAGAAGACGAAGACCTTCAAGCTCGGCCCCGCGGAGGGTGCGACGGCAGACCGGAAACAGATCGTTCAGGTCAACCTTCCGGACTACGACTACACCGAGGTACTGCCGGTGGAGCCGGAAGCCGGCGATCCGTACTACTACTACTCGGACCAGGGTGACGACCTCGAGAACGTGATGGAGCATCACCTCGAGGCGCCGCTGGCGGCCGATACGGAGCTGACGTTCCGGACCTGGTACCAGATCGAGGAGGACTGGGACTACGCGTATGTCGAGGCGTCTAGCGACGGCGGCGAGACCTTCGTTCCCCTCGACGGCAACCTGTCGACGGATGAGAACCCGAACGGCTCGAACCAGGGCAACGGGATCACCGGCGCCTCCGGCGATTGGGTCGACGGCATGTATACGGTGCCGGCTGGCTCGAACGCGATCAGGTTCCGCTACTGGACCGACGGCGCGGTCGTCGAGCCGGGACTCATCGTCGACAGCATCGAGTTCGGAGACCTCTCGGACGACGGCTCGAACGTGGGGGCGTGGGACTTCGGTGGCTTCATGCAGGTCGCCGACGGCAAGATCACCGGCTCGGCGTTCCACTACTACCTCATCGAGTCCCGCAGTTATCTGCGGAACGACGTGAGCCTCAAGGGCGCCTACAACTTCATCGAGGGCAACTGGCTCGAGAAGACCCCTTACGCCAAGGGCGTTCTGATCTGGTACCGCGACGGACGCTGGGCCGACAACAACGTCGGTCAGCACCCGGGGCACGGCCAGATCCTGCCGGTCGACTCGCATCCCAAGGCGAACGTGAGGCCGGATGGGGAGTTCTGGCGCACCAGGTGGCAGACGTGGGACGCGACGTTCCGGAACAAGGCGTTCACGGCACACCTGACCCAGGCACTTGAGAGTGGTTGGGTGACGAAGGCGTACAAGTCGAACGCCGTTAACGTCTTCCACGACAAGTCCAAGAACGCGTACTGGAACGCGAACATCCCCGACGCAAGCACCAAGACCGCAGGTTCCGGCCTCAAGGTCAAGGTTCTTGGCAAGGGCAAGGGCGGCAACTTCAGGATCGTAGTGAAATAGGTCGTCCTGCAAGGAAATGAGACAGGGGGGCGGGCCTTCGGGGTCCGCCCCCCTTCTTCTTCTCGTATCATCATGCGTCCCGGGCGGTTAGCTCAGCGGGAGAGCACTGCCTTCACACGGCAGGGGTCACTGGTTCGATCCCAGTACCGCCCACCAACGGAAAGGGGAGCACGATGAAGAAGCTGAAGAGGACCATGGCGGCGGTGGTGTTCGGCGTGACCGTGGCTGCGGTCGTTCAGGAACTCAGCAAGCCGGAGGAGGAGCGGGAGTGGCATGGGACCGTCGCCGGCTTCGTTCCCTATGACTTCCGTCCTCCAACTCTCGAGCGCCTGAGGGACTCCTGGTGGAACCCCGATAGCGAGCAGTTGTTCACCGATCGGGTATTCGGCGTGGGCTGGGCGATCAACCTGGCTCGGGTCGCCGAACTCATCAAGGAACGGCAGGGAAGCTCGACCTAGGAACGGATGCGGAAGGAATCGAGGATCGCCTGCATCACCGGCAGGGTCTCGGTGGGGTTGGCGGCGGCATCCGTATAGGCAGCGATCCCGTAATTGCCATCACGTCCTCCGGCTACGGTGACGGTGAGGAATCTGATGGCAACGCCGCTCTCGTTGACCGCCTCGCCGGCCACCGCGAGTGCACGTCGATCGTCGATCCTCTGGAGTTCGGCGGCCGATAGTGCCGGATCCTGATAAGCCCGAACGACCTGGGAGAGGAACCGCCGGGCGGACCGCCGCAACGGTCCGTCGGGGGCCGTTCCGAAGCTCACGATCTGTGTCGATCCCGGAGCGGTGACGATGCTGGTCGAGCCGTCCTTGCGGACCTTCCACTCCGATGGATACGAGAAGGAGTAGCCCCCGGCTCGATTGCTGTGCGTCTTCATGTCGGGGCCGGTGGATCCGGGAGCGTCGCCGGCGTCCGAGTCGAACACCCCGGCGAACGCCAGTCCCGCAACGATCGCCCCGACCACCAGGAGCGCGACCCCGGCGACCTTCAGTCGGCGGTTGGGAGGGGGAACGGAGGATGGCGGGGCCGCGGCCCCGCCATCCGTAGAGCGTGGTGTTTCCGTTCTCACCGGGTCTGAGTCTCACGTCTCGCGGCGAGGACCAGGATCCCCACGCCAGAGAGGAGCAGCATCATCGCGATAGCGAGCATCGTGCTCGTATCCATCCCGGTGAAGGGCAGCTGCGATGCTTGCTGGCCCTGTACCGTCGGGTCCTGCTCCTGAGGGCCTTCGGGCTTGACGACGGGCGGCTCCTCCGGTGCTTCTTCACCCTCGCTGGCGACCGCGGTGGTTCCGACGTCGGTGGCATCGGCATCGCCTGCGTTCTCACCATCGAGCATGCCTGGGAGAATGTCGCCGCCAAGGCCGGTGGCGTCGTGGCCGATACCGTCCGCCAGTGCGCCGGTCTCATCATGGTTGAGGAGCAGGCAGAGAACCGATCCACCTTTGGGGCAATCCGGCGGGACGGCGATGCTGGTCTCGTCCTCGATGTAAGCGGTGCGTTCGCCGCCCTGGTCGATCCCGAGGACGTACGCCCCTCCCTCGGCCTCGGCGTCACCAGGTTCCGCGTGGGACTCGGAGTCCGAATGCAGGACGACCAGTCCGAAGGTCTCGCACACCCCGTCCTCGTTCTCGCCGCCCAGGCAGATCGTCGCCCCGTTCGAACTCTCGTACGCGTGGGACGAGTTGCCGACCTCGTCGCGCTCGGTGTCACTGTGCGTGTCCAGCACGGTCACGCCGACCGGCCCGTCGCAGGTTCCCTCAGGAGAGGCCCCCTCGGCCCCACCGAGGCATGCGGTGCCGCCCGCAGTGTCGGACGACCCGGTGCTCCCCGTGTCGGTCGCTTCAGAAGAAGCCTGCCCGTAAAGCAGCGCGAAGCATGCTTGCCCGTCGGTCTCGCTGCAGGTCTCACGAAGGAGGCCGGTCTCGTCGTGCCCCGAGCCATCTTCGGAATCGGAATGTGTTCCGATGACCTCGTTGCCGAGGACCGCAAGCACGGTTGCATCCGACGACGAGCCGTCGTCATCGGATGCCGAATCGGCCTGACCGAACACGAGGATCTCCTGTCCGAGGAGCTTGATGTGAAGGACGCGCCCATCGGCGGTCGCCTCGCCGCTGCCCGGGTGATCCAGCCCGATGCCGTCGTCCTCGCCTGCATCGCCATCACCTTCTGTGACATCCGACTCACCGGCGTTGGCGTTGGCAACGTCGCCGCCATCGTTGGCGCCGGGGGCGATGTCGCCGTCCACGGTCTCGCGACCGTCGTCTCCGTCATCGGTCGAGTTGTCGTCGTTCAGGTTTACGCAGAGGAGTGAATCACCGTCGGGGCACTCAGGCGGTGCGTCGAGCGCCTGCGGATCGCCGAGCGAGCCCTGCTCCTCGCCCTCCGCCTCGAGCGACCCGAGCGTGGTGCTGCCCTCTTCAGTTCCGTTCTCGTTGCTGGACTCGGATTCGATAACGCTCACGCCCACGCCCTGGCACACACCGTCGGCGTCCTCGTTGCCGAGGCAGAGGCGCGCCCCTTCCGAACTCTGGCGCGCGCCGGAGTCAGAGGCGTCGCTGTGACTGTCGAGTACCCGAAGCGCTACGGGACCCTCACAGGTTTCGTCGGGGGTTGTCTGACCTCCGGCCAGACAGACGTAGGCGGCATCGGTGTCGGATGACGAGCTGCTGCCGTCGGCCCAGGAGTGCCCGTAGAGAAGATCGACGCAGAGCGCGCCGTCAGATGCGGCGCAGCTGAACCCGAGTGTGCCGAAGGTGGACTCCTCCCACCCGGTGTCGTCGTGCTCCGAACTGGTGCCGATGATCTGATGTCCGAGAACGGCAAGGATGTTCGACCCGGAGCGCGAGTTTCCGCCACCGGCCGAAGATTCTGAGCCCCCGACCCTCAGGACCTCTTGGCCCGCGACGTCGACGCCTAGGTTGCCACCTTCGGCGCTCGTGTCGGACCCCGATCCGGAAGGTGACTCTCCATCATCGGAGGTACCACCGATCCCGCCGTTCACTTCGTCCAGGACTTCTTCAGCGGTGTCTTCGAGTTGGCCGGTGGCTTCAGTAACGACGTCTGTGAGGCCTCCGAGGCCGGCGTCGCCGCCCTTGCTGGTTCCGGCCAGAGCGGCTCCTTGCCACAGGATCAAAGCTCCGGTAACGGCCATGGCGGTCAGCGCCTGACGCGCTCGTCTTGCCCGTGTCCTGCCTCGTCTAGCCTTCATTCTTCTACTCCCTCTGGCCCGTTGCTTCGAGCCTCAGACGTTCGTCCTGCGCCTCTCTAGAGGGGCGTCCGCCAGGTAGTGCGATTGTGATGGATGCATATTTTTCCTGATATCTACGGAAATAAACTAAGCACCCATCGGGTCCTTTCACGACCCCGTGCGACGTGCGAGCCTTAGCGATCATGGAGAGTCACCGTTGAGCCGCCATCGCGCCTACTTAGCACTTCGCCTCGCGCTGGGTCTCCTCCTGCCTTTGGGCGTGCTCGTCGGGCCCCCTCCCGCGGGGGTCAGAGCCGGTGAACCGGGGCCAGACCTGCCCGATCCGGTTCCCTGTCCCGGCTGCACCCTTCCACCGCCGGACACCCGTGCGCAGTACCAGCTGACCCCGGCCACGGGGCATGACTCCACCGGCGGGATCGTCGTCGATGTGGCGGCGCGTCCCTTCCGGTCACAGAAGCAAGCGACTCCCGAGGTCTTCGATATCGATCTGTACGTGGACGCAGAAGTCACGGGTGGCGGAGACGTGCCGAATGAAGCGGCTGTCGATGCCATCCACGACCGCGGCGGCTACGCGATCTGCTACGTCGGCGCGGGATCGTGGGAGAACTGGCGACCCGATGCTGGCGCGTTCCCACCGGCGATCAAGGGAAAGAAGAACGGCTGGCCGGGGGAGCGGTGGCTCGACATCCGTGACATCGAGACCTTGGCCCCCATCATGTCGGCACGAGCCACCAAGTGCGCGGACGCCGGATTCGATGCGATCGAGTGGGACAACGTCGACGGCTACCGGAACGACACCGGTTTCGATCTTCAGGGTAGTGACCAGCTCGAATACAACGTCTTCCTTGCGAACCTCGCGCACGAGCACGGACTGGCGGTTGGGTTGAAGAACGATCTCGGCCAGATCGAGAAGCTGCTCGACCACTTCGACTTCGCGGTCAACGAGCAGTGTTCTCAGTACAACGAGTGCAGCAGGCTCCGACCGTTCCTCGAGGCGGGAAAGGCGGTGTTCCAGGTGGAGTACGAGAAGAAGCCGCGCGGGTTCTGTCCGTCGGCAAACCGAGCCGGGCGCAACGCGATGTACAAATCGTACCGTCTCGGAGCGAAACCGTGGACGCCGTGCCGCTGAACCCGGCGGTGGCATGAGCGGCCTCGACGCGGTCGTCGTCGGTGCGGGTCCCAACGGTCTCGCCGCCGCGGTGACGCTGGCTCGCGAGGGTGCGTCCGTTCTGGTGATCGAGCGCGACCGCGAGATCGGTGGGGGAACGCGTTCGGCCGAGCTAACGCGCCCCGGTTTCGTTCACGACGTCTGCTCCGCGATACATCCGTTGGTGCTCGCATCTCCGTTCTTCCGCAACCTTCCACTCGCGGAGCATGGCCTCGAGATGGTTCATCCCGAGATCCCCCTCGCTCATCCTCTGGGAGGAGACCGCGCCGCGGTCCTTGCACGGGACGTCGGCGAGACGGCGGCGGGACTGGCGGGGGACGGGCGAGCCTACGAGCGTCTCTACCGTCCGCTCGTCGATCATTGGGCCGAAGTGGCCGACGAGCTACTCAGACGGGTGAGGTTCCCGCATCACCCTCTCCTGATGGCCCGCTTCGGATTGACAGGCATCCGTTCCGCCGAGGGACTGGCCACGAGCAGGTTCGAGGGGGATGAAGCGCGTGCTCTCCTCGGGGGCCTGGCCGCGCATTCGATGCTGAGTCTGGATAAGAGTCCGACCGGTGGTTTCGGGATGTTCCTCGGGATCCTGGCGCACGCGGTCGGCTGGCCCGCTGCGTCGGGGGGCTCGAGCGCGATCGCGTCCGCGCTGGGTTCGTATTTCGAGGGCCTTGGAGGAACGATCGAGACCGGACGCGAGGTCGGGTCGATCGACGACCTGCCCGCCGCGCGCGCCTATCTCCTCGACGTGACTCCGCGGCAGCTGGTCGCCATCGCGGGCTCCCGGCTTCCCGGTCGCTACCGGGAGTCGCTGGGTCGGTTCCGCTACGGACCGGGAGTCTTCAAGATCGACTGGGCCCTCGATGGTCCGGTCCCGTGGAGCGCCGAAGCCTGTAGGAAGGCGGGGACCGTTCATGTCGGCGGCACGCTCGACGAACTGATCGCTTCCGAGAAAGCGGTGACGAGCGGGCGGGTTCCCGAGCGTCCCTACGTGCTGGTGGCGCAGCAATCGCTCTTCGACCCGTCCCGAGCGCCCACTGGGGGGCATACGTTGTGGGCCTATTGCCACGTGCCGGCGGGGTCGGGGGTCGATATGACAGAGGCGATCGAGGCACAGATCGAACGATTCGCCCCCGGTTTCCAGGCATTGATCCTGGACCGGAGCGTGCGCTCGGCGGCCTCGATGGAGTCCCACAATCCCAACCACATCGGCGGGGACATCAATGGGGGGATCCAGGACCTGCGAGGACACCTCTTCAGGCCGGTGGTGAGTCTCGACCCGTATTCGACACCGAGCCGGGACGTGTACATCTGCTCCTCCTCAACCCCGCCGGGCGGTGGGGTCCATGGGATGTGCGGGCACCTTGCCGCCCGCTCTGCCCTCCGGCGCAGCCTGAGCTGACCCGATTCGGTCCTTCGACCCCATCAATGCCGACGAAGGTCTAATGCGCTTCGGCCGGACAGCCTTCATCTTGGTCATGTAGGGAGCGGTCCAGGGGAAACGGAGAGCATGTTGAGGACGACGTCTTTGGATCTGGCCGACATAAGAAGTGGCCGGACCTGGAAGTCACATATGGCGGCCGCGCTCGTGGTCGTTCTCCTATTCGCGGTCGTCCTCGTCGCCATCATCCCGAGTCTCGCCTCCGCGTCATGAAGAGCGGGGATCAGGTAGTCGAGACGGAGAACGGTCCGTCAGGATCCATCCGGTCCGACTCGCGGCCGATATGGATCCTTGCTCTCGACGTGGCCATCCTCGGCGGCGTCCTTCTACTTTGCGTCCACTTCATCGCTCATCTGAAGCCGCTCGATGCCCCGCTGCAACTTCGCTGGTGGATGATCGCCATCGGCTTCGCCTTGGCTGAGATCTTCGTGGTGCACGTTCAGTTGCAGAAGGAAGCTCTCTCGATCTCACTCAGTGAAGTGCCGCTCGTCCTGGGTCTCTTCCTCGCTGCCCCGTTCGAATTGCTCCTGGGGCAGATCGTGGGGGCCGGGCTGGCGTTGCTCTTCCATCGTCGCCAGTACTCGGTGATGAAACTCGGATTCAACATCGGGCTCTTCGCCTTGCAGGCATGTGTTGCATTGATCGTTTTCCATGCCGTTATCCCGATGGGCGATCCGACGTCGTGGGTGGGTTGGGTGGCGACCTTCGATGCGACCCTGGTGGTCGATCTCGTCGGCGGGATCATGATCTTCGTCGCTATCTCGATCGCCGACGGCCGCCCGCGGGAGTCCATGAACCTCATCGGGGTCGGGCTCATCGCAACCTTCATCAATTCTTGTCTCGCTCTGGCGGCGGTTCTGATGATCTGGACGAACACGTCTGCCGCATGGCTCTTCGGCGTCCTGGTCATGTCGCTCTTCATGGCTTACCGCGCCAATGCTTCGCTGAGGAAGAACCACGAGAGTCTTCGCGTTCTCTACGGGTTCACGCGAGTGGTTCAGGAACCGCGGCAGTCCGAATCGGTGATCCCGGCCGCGCTCGAGCATCTGAAACGGATGTTCAAGGCGGAGATCGCTCAGCTGATCCTCTTCCCTTCAACCCAGGAAGGACCGTCTCTACGAACCGTTTCGGGGCCCGACGGAACCGTGCGGCAGATGGAGCCCCTGGAAAGCAGCTTCGTAACCGGCATCTGGGATGCATTCGCGCAGGGCAGGGAAGCGGTCCTGCTGACCTCGGAGGATGAACTCAACCGAGCTCGCCTGCTCTTCCCCGAACTCGGTGATAGCGCATGCATGATCACAACGTTGATGGGAGCGCAGGGTGTTGCGGGGATCCTGATGGTGGGAGACCCCGCGGACGAGTTGTCGTCGTTCGGGGATCGGGATCTCGAACTCCTGATCACGGCGGTCAGTCACATCGGCGTCTCCCTCGAGAATGGACGCCTCGTCCAGGACCTCAAACACAACGAGCATCGCGCTCTGCACGATTCCTTGACCGGACTCCCGAATCGAAGTCTGTTCCACGATCGTCTCCGCCAGGCGATCATGTCGGGAGAGCGTCAAGGGGTCGCGGTGGGAGTGATGCTCCTCGACCTCGACAACTTCAAAGAGGTCAACGATACCCTCGGCCATCACAACGGGGACATCATGTTGCAGGAGGTTGCGGTTCGTCTTCGTGCCGTCTTGCGCGGGAGCGACACGGTAGCGAGGTTGGGAGGCGACGAGTTCGCCATCCTCATGCCGACCATGCACGATCGCGGCGAGGTCGGGCGCGTGGCAGTGAAGGTGCTGGCGGCGCTTCAGGCCCCCGTCGTTCTTGAAGAGTTGAGTCTCGAGGTGGGGGCCAGCATCGGCGTCGCCATCTACCCGGACCAAGGCGTGGACGCCTCCGTGCTCATCCAGCGCGCCGACATCGCTATGTACTCGGCGAAGTCCAACCGGACCGGTTACGAGGTCTACTCGCAGGAACGACACCGTCACTCTCCCGGACGCCTCGCGTTGGTGTCCGATCTCCGTGCGGCACTCGATAACGGCGAGCTGGCGGTTCACTACCAGCCCAAGGCCGAGCTCCCCAGCGGCAAGATCATCGGGGTCGAAGCACTGTTGCGCTGGAACCACCCGGATCACGGGTTGATCCCCCCGGACGAGTTCATCCCTGTAGCGGAGCACACCGGACTGATGAGGACGATGACCTTGTTCGTCCTCGAGTCTGCGATCCGGGATTGCCGTGACTGGCAGGCAGGGGGCCGGCCATTGACCGTTGCGGTGAACCTCTCGGCCAGGAGCCTGCTGGACGCGCGGCTTCCCGACGACATCATCGATCTCTTGGTTCGCTGGGGGGTTCCGGCATACCGTCTTCGCCTCGAGATCACCGAGAGCTCGATCATGGCCGACCCGGTTCGCCTGGCGGACGTGCTCGGAAGGTTGAGCGCGGCCGGTATCGGGCTTTCGATCGACGACTTCGGAACCGGTTACTCGTCTCTCGCTCAGCTGAAGCGGCTGCCCGTTGACGAGATCAAGATCGACAAGTCATTCGTCCTTGGGATGGCGCACAACGAGAACGATGCGGTGATCGTGCAGTCCACCGTCGAACTCGGGCGCAACCTTGGTCTCCGAGTCGTCGCCGAGGGGGTCGAGGACCAGCACACGATGGACATGCTGACCGACCTCGGATGCGACGTCGCGCAGGGTTTCTTCTTGAGTCGCCCCATCTCGGCCGATCAGTTCGGCGCGTGGATCAGGGAACTCGACGCATTCCGCAGCACCCTCAGAGATGCGGTCGGTGACGCCACGGAGATCGTGAACGTACCGAGCGTTATACCCGTGAGGATCGCCTAGCGGACCTGCTGCGCTAGCGCAACGTCCTGGCGCAATCGACGAGGATCTCGAGGCCCTCTTCCAGTTCCGGATCCGAGATCGTCAAGGGGACGAGGTGCCGGATGACGTTCCCCATGATCCCGCACTTGAGAACGATCAAGCCTCGCTGGTTGGCCTCTGCGAGGATCGCGTTCACCAGATCCACATTCGGTTCCTTGGTAGCCGGATCCGTGACGAACTCGACCGCCATCATGGCCCCGATGCCTCTGATGTCGCCGATCTCTGGGAAGTCGGAACTGGCGTCCTCCCAGAACTTGGTTACCGTGCGCTCGATGTCGGCGGCGCGTTCCATCAGCCCTTCCTCTTCGATGACGGCCAGGGTCGCGCACGCCGCGGCGCAGGCCACGGGGTTCCCGACGTAGGTGCCACCGAGACGAGAACTGCCCAGGTTCATCAGCTCGGGGGAGCCGACCACCGCAGAGATGGGGTAACCGGAGCCCAGGCCCTTGGCAAGGATGACGAGGTCTCCCACGACGCCGAAGTGCTCCGACGCGAGGAAGCGCCCGGTCCGTCCGGTTCCGGACTGGACCTCGTCGGTGATCAGTAGGATGCCGTGCTTGCCGCACAGCTCTTTAAGGCCGGACAGGAAGTCGGGTGTCGGGACTACGAAGCCGCCCTCGCCCTGGATCGGCTCGATGATCGCGGCCGCGACGGTCTCTGGATCGACGGTCGTGATGAACGCCTGCTCGATCGCCGCGAGTGCTTCCGCCCCGGCCGTTGCCGGATCGGCGGAGTGGTACGGGTAGGGGAACGGCATCCGGTAGACCTCGGGTGCGAACGGACCGAACCCCTTCTTGTAGGGATCGTTCTTGCTGGTCAGGCTCATCGCGAGCAACGTGCGGCCGTGAAAGGCCCGATCGAAGGTGAGCACTCCGTGCCGGCCGGTGCCGGCCTTGGCGATCTTGATCGCGTTCTCGACCGCCTCGGCGCCCGAGTTGAACAGCGCGACGCGCATGTCACCGCCACCCATCATCCGGATGATGCGCTCGGAGAGTTTGACGAAGGACTCGTAGGGGACCACCGCGAAGTCGGTATGGGAGAACCGCCGGGCCTGGTCGACGACCGCCTCGACCACCCTGGGATGCGAGTGTCCGATGATGTTCGGACCGACCCCGGTGCCAAAGTCGAGGAACACGTTGCCGTCGACGTCGGTGAACGTGCTCCCATGCCCCTCCTGGATCACGGCCTGGGTGTGGAGGTCATAGGAGTCGGAGACGGTCGCATCCTTGCGGGCGACGATCGCTCGAGACTTGGGTCCGGGTATCTCGGTGTTGAGTTTGATGGCTCCCACAGGTTCTCCTTATTCTCGGATCCTCGTCGTTGGGGTTCCGCGCCCTCCGACGTTACCTCTTAAAGCTTGCTCCAGGCCCGAACTAGGTGGACGATCGTGGCGGCCGAGTCGGCCATGTCTTGGACCGACACCCATTCCTTCAGGGAGTGGATGTCGTGCATCCCGGTGAACAGGTTCGGGGTGGGGAGGCCCTTGGCGGTGAGCATCGAGCCGTCGGTGCCGCCTCGGATGAAGCCCTGGATCGGCTTTAGCCCGGCTGTCTCGATGGCCCGGACGGCGATCCCCGCGACCTCGGGGCGCTCGCGCAGATGGTCCTTCATGTTCCGGTATTGCTCGGTGATCGTCACCTCGACCGAGGCATCGGTGAAGGGGGCCGCGGTGGCCTCGGCGAGCTTCGTCATGCGCCGCCCTCGTTCTTCGAGGACGCCGGTGTCGAAGTCTCGCAGGATGAGCCTGAGAGTGACCTCGCTGACCGCCCCCTCGATCGAGTAGGGGTGGACGAAACCCTCCCGATCCGAGGTCGTCTCTGGAGCCTCCGCGTACGGGAGCGCATCGAGGAACCGGCCTGCTAGGCGCATGGCGTTCACCATCTTGTCCTTGGCGGTGCCCGGATGAGTCTGGCGGCCGGTGAAACGGACGATCATCTCGTCGGCCGAGAAGCTCTCGTCCTCGATGGTGCCGGCGGTCGATCCGTCGAGCGTGTAGGCGACCTCGGCGCCCAGGGCATCGAGGTCGAGATGCGAGATGCCTTTACCGACCTCCTCATCGGGCGTGAAACAGATCCTGAGAGGAGGGCGGGGAGCATCGGCGTGGGCGTGCAGGTAATGGACCGCAGTCATGATCGCGGCGACGCCGGCCTTGTCGTCGGCACCGAGAAGCGTGGTTCCGTCGGTCGTGATGACATCGCGGCCTTTCTGGGCGCGGAGATCGGGGCTCTCGACGGGGGAGAGTAGGAGCCCCGGCGCGGCGTCGTAGGTGATGTCGCCTCCGTCGTAGTTCTCGATCAGCCTCGGCTTGACCCCCGCACCCGGAGCGTCGGAGGTGGTGTCGACGTGCGCCAGCAGGGCCACCACGGTGGACCCCGTGCCGTCGAGCGACGCCATGACGTAGCCATCCTCGAGCCGGGCGTCGGTAACTCCCAGTTCCTGGAGCTCATCCACCAGCATGCGGCTGAGATCGAGCTGCTTGGCCGTGCTGGGGAACTCGCTGGAGTCCGGATCGGATTGCGTGTCGATGGTCACGTAGCGCAGGAACCGGTCGCGGACGTCGGGGCCGAGTTCGGCCGCCAGGGGCGAGGTGTACGGAGCGTGATCTGTCATCGCCTGAGGATAGTTGCCTCCCTAGGGAGGGCACGGTCGGGCTGTCGGGTAGCCGACCTTGACGACCCCTGTACTACAAGTGTAGTAGTAGAAAGCAGGAACGTCGATGGACGATCCGGGGGGTGGGCCCGCATTGATCTGTTCCCCAGCAGATTCCCCCGCAGGACCTAGAGGGCGGTCCTGCCCCCCAGATCGCCTATCTGTTTGGCCGTTCGTCGAGACGAACGGCTTCTGGATTCACGGTGCCTTGCTTGGCATGGAGTCCCCGACCTGGTTTCACCGGAACCTTGGGCTCGATTTGCGATCCCGACTTGCGCGATCGGGCGATATGCCCTACTATCGAACATATGTTCGCTATGCCAGTGGAGGCCCTTGAGGTAGAGGACGAGCACGACCGGGCGTGGCTCGAGCTCGAGGACCGCATGACCGCCCACCAGGGCGAGATCAATGCCGCCATGGCGGCGCATGTCGCGATGATCGGCGAGCACCTCGAAGCGGGCTATTGGACCCGCCACGACGGGGTCGTCTCTCCCCAGGCGTTCCTCACCTGGAAGCTGGGACTGACCCCGCACGAGGCCAACCGGATGCTTGAGATCGCGGTGGGACTCAAGGATCTGCCGCTCATCAGGAAGGCATTCTCAGAGGGGCGACTGTCGCTCCAGCAGGTCGGGATCCTGGTCTCGATCGCCGAGCCCGAGATCGAGGCCCGTCTGCTTGAGAAGGCACTCGGGCTCTCGGGTGCCCAGCTGGCCCGCTTCGCGAGCCACTACCGCAAGGCGCTTCGGACCGAGGGCGACACCGCCCACAGGGAGCGAGTCCTCACCACCGGGCACCGGGGCGACGGGTCGTGGACCATCAACGGGGGGATGTCCTCGGCCACGGGAGCGCTGATCGATAAGGCGCTCGAGGCTGCTCTCTCGGAGCTGATGGAACGAGACGACCGTGGCCTCGATGACTCGGCCGATGATCCCTTCGGGGCCCGACTTGCCGATTGCCTGTCGCACATCGCCGAAAGCTTCATGGCGGGAGGCGACGGCATCAGGAAGAACCACGAGCGTCATCTCGTGACTCTCCACGTCGATCTCGAAGACCTCCTTAAGGGCGAGGGAGTCGCCAAGATCGACGGCGGCGGCATCACCGGGATCGATACCGTCAAGGAACTGCTCGCCGGCGGCTGTTCGCTGGTCGAGATGATCCATCACGACGCCAACATCCTTACGGTCTCGGACCGGAGGAGGGCGAACGCCGCCCTCAAGCGGGCGATCGCGGCACGCGATCAGTGCTGCGCGTTCCCCGGATGCGCTCGCACCGCCTACCTCGAGAACCATCACTACAAGTGGGTCTCAGAGGGCGGGACGACCGAACTGATGAACGAGTGGCCGTTCTGCTGGACCCACCACCGCCTGTTCCACGATCGCCTGGTCACGATCGAGAAGACCGCTTCGGGTGAGCTCCTGTTCCGGGACCACTTCGGGCAGATCATCGAGCGAGGACCGATCACCGCGAGCGGGGCCGGGATAGCGAGTGTGAATCGCGAACGCGGGGTCGAGGTCACCCCGGGGACGTGTCTTCCCGGCTGGGGCGGTGAGGAGGGGAACCTCGCCTACGTCGTCGATCTCGCCCTGCGGGACCGCTACCGGGTGCTCAAGGAAGCCGGAGCGATCGAGTTAGACCAGTCGGACGACGACTGGGTACCGCCTGAACCTCACGACGAGGACGCAACTCCCTCGGAACGCGACGGGCCGGACCCCTAGACCCATCGGGTCGGAGACTCGATGCCAGGCTAAGCACTCGCGGATACAGAAGTAGTTCGTCTCGACGAACTGCGGAAGCCAAGGCTGCTTAGCGGCGGGCTCCTACGGAGTTGCGCCGGCGGCCGCGGCGGGAGGAGTAGACCAGCATCGGGGGTGCAACCTTGTGGCCCGTGGTCTCTTCGAACTGCTTTCCTATCTTGAGACGGTCGGCCATTCGGGAGACCTCGTGGCGCTGATCTGGCATCACGAGCGTGACGCCGACGCCCGAGCGTCCGGCGCGGGCGGTGCGTCCGACCCGGTGCACGTACGACTTGTCGTCGTCCGGGGGGTCGAAGTTGATCACGTGGGTGATGTCGTCGAGGTCGAGACCGCGAGCGGCGACATCGGTCGCGATCAAGGTGTCGACCCTGCCCCCGTCGAACGCCGCGAGTGCATTCTGTCGCGCCGCCTGGGTGAGGTCTCCGTGCATGGCGACCGCCTTGACACCGCGCTGCTTGAGTCGATCGACGAGCCGGTCGGCGCCGCGCTTGGTTCGCACGAAAACGAGCGCGAGTCCGCGGTCCTCGTCGGTGAGCACATCGGCAAGCGCCTGCACCTTGCCGCCGGCGGTGACCATGATGAAGCGGTGTCCGACCTCATCAACGGTTGGCGTCTTGTTCTCGATCTCATGGCGGGACGCATCGCGCGTGAAGCGCTGGGCGAGGAGCCCGATCTGTCCGTCGAGGGTCGCCGAGAAGAACATCGTCTGACGTTCTTTGGGGATACGGGCGACGAGCTTGTTGACCTGCGGCAGGAAACCCATGTCGAGCATCCGGTCGGCTTCGTCGAGAACGACGATCTTGACCTGTGACAGGGACAGCATCCTGCGCGTGACGAGATCCTCGAGCCGGCCCGGGGTGGCGATGAGGATATGAGCGCGGGCGGCTTGATCGGCCTGGCGACGGAGATCAACACCTCCGTAGACAGACGCGACCTTGAGGCCGCGGGCCTGGGCGATCGCGGCGGTCTCCTCGGTCACCTGGACCGCGAGTTCACGGGTAGGTACGAGCACGACGACCGAGGGTTTGGGATCCTCCCGATCGATCTGCTCGACGATGGGGATGGCGAAGGCGAGCGTCTTGCCCGAGCCGGTGCGGCTCTTGGCGAGGACGTCCTTGCCTGCCAGCGCGTCGTCCATCACGAGTGCTTGGATCTGGAACGGCTCGATGATCCCTTTGGTGGCGAGCGCCTCCACGACGGGCGTGGACACGCCGAGTTCTGCAAAGGTCCTTTCGGACATGTGATCTGCTCCTGTTCTTCCTCGGGCGCGGATTTATCGCCGAGGTTCTCTGTAACGGGCGAGGGATCCAGCATCTCGAGCCCATGAAGAGGAGCGGGAAGTCGAAACCCTCACGGAACGGCACCCTGCCGTTCCTGGCGCCCAGGTTAACACGGGGGCCTCTCGCCCCCCGGATATCAGTTTGCGGTGTGGGTAGTGTGCAACGCACCCGGAGCGGCGGTAGAGCGGAGGTTGAGGCATGGAGTACACGGAACTGTTGTCAGAGGTCAAGGACGCGATGACCGTCAAGCGCGTCTACGGTGATCCGATCGAGAAGGACGGGATGACCGTCATCCCGGTCGCGTCGGTACGAGGCGGTGGCGGGGGAGGCGGCGGCACCGATGGCAGTGACGCGGGTGGTTCCGGGCTGGGATTCGCCGTCACCGCTCGGCCGGCGGGCGTTTACGTACTCACCGATGGAGATGCGGTGTGGCGCCCCGCCTTCGACCTGGGACGTACGATCCTGTGGGGACAGATAACCGCCATCGTCGTGGTCCTGACCTTTCGGTCGATGTCTAAGAACCGGTCGAAGACGAAGAGAGCGAAACTTCGCTCCTGACCACAGCACTCCGGAAGTTGGATCGAGGGTGCACTAGGGTCTGAGGCATGGTGGACAAGATGCGAGAACGCCGGAAGAAAACGACGCCCCCCGCCGGCGGGCCACCGAAGCCGCCCGACAACCAACGGCAGAGGAATCTGACGATCGGGTGGATCGTCGCCGGACTGGCCGTGCTCTTTATCTTCCAGACCTCGCTCGTGGGAGCCCGCGACGAGATCGACTTCTCGCGCTTCCTGAACCTCGTTCGAAATGGCAGTGTGACCACGGCGACCGTCACCGACACCTCAGTGAGCGGGGAGTACTCCGACGGCGAGGACACCAAGGAGTTCACCACCACGCTTCCGCCCGGGTACGACACCTTCGAGCTCGGCAAGATCCTCTCGGGCAACGAGGTCGACTGGACCGGCCGCCAGCCCAGCCTGTGGACCGGACTCCTGTTCGGCTGGATCCTCCCGTTCGCGATCATCGGGGGCCTCTACTACTTCTTCATCTTCCGGCGGCTCCGTAACCAGATGGGAGGCGGAGCCGGGGGACCCCTCCAGATCGGCAAGAACAAGGCGAAGCTCTACGACCGCACCGACATGAAGACGACCTTCGCCGACGTTGCGGGGGTCGATGAGGTCGAGACCGAACTGGTCGAGCTCGTCGACTACTTAAAGAACCCCAAGAAGTACGAGGCGGTGGGGGCCAGGATCCCGAAGGGTGTGCTGCTGGTGGGTCCACCGGGAACCGGTAAGACGTTGTTAGCACGCGCTATCGCAGGCGAGGCCGAGGTCCCGTTCTTCTACATCGCCGCGTCGGAGTTCATCGAGATGTTCGTCGGTCTCGGTGCCGCCCGGATGAGAGACCTGTTCCAGCAGGCGCGTGAGCGAGCGCCGGCGATCGTGTTCATGGATGAGATCGATTCGATCGGTCAGGCCCGATCGGGCGCGGCCGGGAACCAACTGGGGTCGCACCAGGAGCAGGAGCAGACCCTGCAGCAGTTGCTAACCGAGATGGACGGATTCGAGCCGAACTCGGGGGTGATCATCATCGCCGCATCGAACCGCCCCGAGGTGCTCGATCAAGCGCTCGTAAGACCGGGCCGGTTCGACCGCCAGATCGTGGTCAACCTGCCCGACATCAAGGGCCGCGAGGCGATCCTCAACATTCACGCGCGCGATGTCAACGTGTCGGCAGACGTCGATCTGAAGGTGATCGCCCGCCGGACCCCCGGCTTCTCGGGGGCGCAGCTGGCCAACATCATCAATGAGGGTGCGTTACTCGCAGCGCGCAGGGACAGTCAGGTCGTGGACATGCACGACATCGAGGAAGCGATCGACCGCGTGATCGCAGGGCTCGAGCGACGCTCGACCGTGCTGTCCGACAAAGAGCGCCGCCTGGTCGCTTATCACGAGCTCGGTCACGCGATGGTGGCTTTGTTCGTTGAGAACGCCGACCCGGTCCACCGGGTCTCGATCATCCCGCGGGGGATCGGAGCGCTTGGCTACACGCAACAGCTGCCCGAGGAGGAGCGTTACCTCATGTCGGAGCCTGAGCTGAGGGATCGGATCGCGGTTCTGCTGGGAGGTCGCTCGGCGGAGGACATCATCTTCGGCTTCGCGACGACTGGAGCCCACGACGACCTGAGGCGCGCCACCGAGATCGCACGCCGGATGGTAATGGAGTTCGGCATGTCGGAGGTCGTCGGCCCGATCAACATCGCCGACAACGGCCCCCGGTTCCTGTCGCCCGCGTTCCGGCAGGGGGACACGGTCTCCGACGAGACCGAGGTGGCGATCGATCGAGAGGTGAAGGCGATCCTCCTCGAGGGCCGGGACAAGGCCCGCAAGATCATCGAGGAGCACCGCGACGACATGGACGGGCTGGCGGAGATCCTGCTGGAGAAAGAGTCCCTCGACCGCAAGGATCTCGACGCCTACTTCGGGACCACCGTGGAGCTCGCGAAAGGTTCATCGTCCGAGGTTGCTCCAGAGGGGTAACCTCGGGGCATGGCTCTGGAAGATCCGAGCGTAGAAGCGACACTGATGGTTCTCCGGTGTTCCGAATGCGGAGACACCTTCAGCCATGACGGTGGCGACGCGGTCTGCCCGAGCTGCGGCGGGACCGAAGTAGATCCCGCGTCCGAACCCCTTCTATAGGTGGGTCGGGCGCGCGTAGCGGTCGCTCCGCGCGCGACCGATGAACTCACCGGCGCGGTGGTGGCCGGCGGCGGCGAGTTGGTCGACGCGACCGATGCGGACGCGATCGTGTGGACCGATCCCGCCCACCCCGAAGCCCTCACCGAGCTACTCACGACCTCTTCGGCGACGTGGATACAGCTTCCGTTCGCCGGGATCGAGAAGTTCGTCGCCGCCGGAACCATCGACGATGCCCACACGTGGACCTGCGCCAAGGGGATCTACGGCCCCTCGACCGCGGAGCACGCGCTAGCGCTTCTGCTGGCGGCGGCTCGTCGCCTCAACGTGCACATCCGTTCCGCGACCTGGCTCGGTAGACCCGGACGGGGAGCACCGGAGCGGCGCCTCGGAGCGTCAACGGTCGCCATCGTCGGTGGCGGGGGGATAGGGAGTTCGCTCATCGAGATGCTTCGTCCGTTGAGGACCGAGGTGATCGTGGTGAATCGCTCGGGGGATCCGGTACCGGGAGCCGCTCGCACCGTCAAGGTCGATTCCCTGGTTGAGGTCCTAGGCCTCGCCGACTTCGTTGCGATCGCAGCCGCGGCCACGCCCGAGACTCACCGGATGTTCAACGCCACTCGCTTTGAGGCGATGAAGGACGACGCGTGGCTGATCAACGTGGCGCGCGGGTCGTTGGTCGATACCAACGGTCTCGTCGACGCGCTCCGGGCGGGCACCATCGGGGGAGCGGCACTCGACGTTACCGATCCGGAGCCGCTGCCGGACGGTCATCCGCTGTTCGAGCTCGCCAACGCGATCATCACGCCGCACGTGGCCAACACCTGGGACATGGCCCTGCCGGTACTCGCGGGCCTCGTCGAGCGGAACGTCGCCGCGTTCGGCCGGGGCGATCCCCTCGAAGGGCTGGTCGATCCGGCCCTCGGTTACTGACCGGGGAGTGCAAGATGGAGGGATGAAACGCCTCCTTCCCCTCCTGATCTCGGGTGTACTGATCCTCGGCGGGTGCGAAGCGGCCGGGGGACTCTCTACCGCCCCGACCGCACGACCTGCCGAGACGCCCATGGGCGAGGCGCCTACCCCGTCGGAGAGAGAGGCCACCGACCGCCCTCTCAAGGTGTTCAACAACGCCTTCGATCGCAGCAAGCGCCGGATCGCTCGAGCTATCCGGGATCTGAAGTCGGTGGGTCTGTGGAAGCGCCTGATCTCTGAGCGCCTGTACGTGATCGAGATCCAATCCCGGGAGGGCGTCGCTCGCATACCTGACGATGGGCATCTCGCCGACGCGAGCCTCCAGGGATACGTCGACGATGAAGGATCGGGCGGACGCTGCTACATCCTGTTCTATCCGGTCGCGATCGAACGTGATCTCCTGGTCCAGCAGCAGGGGTTTGAACTAGGTCACTGGCCTGAGCCTCCACCGCTGCGCCGATTCTGGGCCGCGATCCTCGCCCACGAGCTCGCACACTGTTTCAAGTGGGACGGCGGCGAACCGTTCGCCGAGAAGTGGGAGGCCCGCGCCCTTACGATCCTGGCGGACGCGGGGATCCCCTAGCGTTCGATCCAATCATCGCGCGGGATACCGCGCGTTCCGATCATCACGCCGAGGGATCCGAGTCCGTGCGCCGCGGTCAAGGCCGAAAGCGCGCTTCTCCGCGATATCGCGCGCAGGGCCGCCCGTCCTTCACCCGCTGCCGACGCGGCCCGCTCGGCCTCCTTCAACTCGTCGAAGAGTGATGCGGCTCCGAGGTCCTTGAGTACGTCGCGTTGAGGCCGGGGGTCGCTCGCCGTCATCCCGGCATCCGACAACAACCGCGAGACGACGTCCCAGTTCGCGTGCGCGGTGATGTCCTTTTCGCCGGGGGAATCGAGAACCTCCGCGTCGACTCCACGCTCGGAGTAGCACAACAGTGTCCCACCGGGACGTTCGAGCAATCCGGAGGTGGAATCCCCGTAGTCGATGAAGACAACGGCGCCCGTATCGATGGAGCGGGCCGCCGCCATCACGAGAGGTCCCGCGGCCAGCGGAACCTCGGCCCGGCACCCGGGAGCGGGCCGGATCCCGAAACGCTCGACGAGCGCGAGCACTTCGGGACGGAGCGGAGCCGTGACCTCGACCGGCTTTCCGTCCCACGAGACCAACACCTCGTGGGGGCCATCGGCCGCGCCCTCGGCCAGCGCGATCGGGAGGTTGTCGAGGATCTCATTGGCGAACACGACCCCGGCGCCGACCGGTTCCAGAGTCTCGATCCCCGAGGCCCATCGGAACCGATCGCCTTCGAGTCGCTCTCTCTGTCGGGTTTCGAGCGAGGGGAGTGGTTCGACGAGCACGTACTCGAGCGCCTCTGCGAACGCCCCCTCGACCGCGGCGTCGACCGAGGCTGCGAACCCCGCCTCGCCGGGCCCGATCTCGACGACCGTGAACCGCTCGGGACGGTCGGCCGCCCTCCACACCGACTCGAACGCTCCGGCCCACAGTCTGCCGAACCCGGGATCGAGCTCCGGGCTCGTGATGTAGTCGCCGCGCCGCCCGCTCCGTTCCGGCCCGCGCGAGTAATAGCCGAGGTCCGGGTGGTAGAGGCAGAGTTCCATGTAGCGATCGAACCCGAGTGGTCCGCCCGCTTCGATCTCGGTGCGGATGACGGCGCTCAGATCGCTCACTCGCGCGGTTTGGGGGTCGCTCGCGGGACCGCCGTCTCCTGCGCCTTCAGAGCCTCATGGCGTATCCGTTCGTACCAAGCCTTCTTGTCCGGATAGGTGTGGACGTTGACTAGGGCCGCCTCGGCGATCCGGATGACGTCGGCATGACGCGCCGCGCTCGAGTGAAGGGCGATGAGCCGGTCGTAAGGCCCGGTCGAATCGAACCCACCTTCGACCGTGCCCTCGTAGAGCGAGATCGCTTCGTCCATCCGTCCGACCTGCTCCATGTTCTGGGCCTTGAGGAACGCCTTGACCATCTCGACGTTGTTGCTCATGCGCCCCGATCCATGCATCCAATCGAACCACAGCCCGAGAGCCGTTCGGCCCCCGTCAGACTTCGCCCCATCGCTTAGGGTTGAGGGCAAAGTCAAAGGCAGTTGAAGAGCAAGTTGAAGAGAAGGAGAGTTGGTATGGCTCTGGGATATGAGGGAGACCTGTACATCCTCGCGTTCGACCATCGAGGCTCGTTCCAGAAGAAGATGTTCGGCATCCAGGGGGACCCGAGCCCGGAGGAGACCAACACGATCATCGACGCCAAGCGCCTGATCTTCGAGGGATTCCTCAAGGCGCTGGACGAAGGCGCTCCGAAGGACGCCGCCGGGATCCTGGTCGACGAACAGTTCGGTACCGATGTCGTCCGCGAGGCGAAGTCCAAGGGGCTGCTGTTCGCCATGCCGGTCGAGAAATCCGGGCAGAACGAGTTCGATTTCCAGTACGGCGACGATTTCGGCAAGCACATCGAGGACCTCGACCCGGCTTTCAGCAAGGTTCTGGTCCGCTACAACCCCGACGGTGACCAGGAGATGAACAAGCGGCAGTCCGAGCGCCTCAAGAGGCTGGGGGACTGGCTCCACGACAACAACCGGAAGTACCTCTTCGAGTTGCTGGTTCCGGCCGAGGACGCCCAGCTCGAGTCGGTCGGCGGCGACGAGGACCGTTACGACAAGGAGCTCCGTCCCGACCTCATGCTGCGCGCGGTCGAGGAGATCCAGGCTGCGGGCATCGAGCCCGACATCTGGAAGATCGAGGGCCTCGACAAGCGCGAGGACTGCGAGCGGATCGCAGAAGCGACGCGCAGAGACAGTCGCGACAACGTCGTTTGCGTGGTCCTCGGACGCGGCGCAAATGACGACGCGGTCGACCACTGGCTCCGGATGGGCGCCGGTGTTCCCGGATACGTCGGTCTTGCCATCGGTCGTTCGATCTGGTGGGACTCACTCAAGGGTTACCTCGACGGAGGGATCTCCCGAGAGGACGCCGCTGCGCAGATCTCAAAGAACTACCGCCGCTTCATCGACGTCTACAAAGCCGGCTGACCGGACACGATGGTCACCGCTACCGCAGACGGCACCAACGACGGGTTCGCACTCGCTAAGGAAGCGGGAGCGAGCGGTCCGCTCGCGCTCGTGGTCGACGGGAAACAGAAGGATCTGTCGTTCGTTCCTCCCGCCGGCGCCGAGGCACAGATCGTCACTACCACCGACGACCTGGGACGCGAGATCATGCGGCACTCGACCGCGCACGTCCTGGCTCAAGCGGTCCTGAGGCTGTACCCGGGGGCTAAGTACACGATCGGACCCCCGATCGAGGACGGGTTCTATTACGACTTCGATGTCCAGACGCCGTTCACTCCCGAGGACCTCGAGAAGATCGAGGCCGAGATGCGCAAGATCATCAAGGAGAACCAGCGCTTCGAACGCGAGGTCGTTGACCGGGACGACGCGCTGAAGTTCTTCGCCGACCAGCCCTACAAGGTTGAGATCATCGAGGGTGTCTCTGCAGGTGACCCCACTCAGGTGGAGCGGGAGCGACCGGGAGAGGATGGTGCCGTGGAAGGCGCCGAGCTCACCTTCTACAAGAACGTGACTCCCGACGGCGAGGTCGCCTTCACCGACCTGTGCCGGGGGCCTCACGTTCCTGGGACCTCGCGGCTCAAGGCGTTCAAGTTGCTCCGCAGCGCCGGTGCGTACTGGCGCGGTGACGAGAAGCAGCCGATGCTTCAACGGATCTACGGGACCGCATGGGAATCGAAGGACGCGCTCGATGCGTACCTGCATCGTCTCGAGGAGGCCGAGAGGCGCGACCACCGCAAGCTTGGCCGGGAGCTGGAGCTCTACTCGTGGTCGGATCAGGTTGGTCCCGGACTCGCGCTGTGGCACCCGAACGGCGGCGTCGTCCGCAAGACCCTCGAAGATCTGTCGCGCCAGATGCACATCGATCGAGGCTACGAAGGCGTCTACACGCCACACCTCGGCAAGGGCACGCTGTGGGAGACCTCGGGCCACCTCGGCTTCTACCGGGAGAACATGTTCCCGCCGATGGAGTTCGAGGGCTCGGACTACTTCAACAAGCCCATGAACTGTCCGTTCCACATCCTCATCTACCAAAGCAGGACGCGCTCCTACCGCGAGATGCCGGTCAGGTTCTCGGAGCTCGGCACTGTGTACCGGTACGAACGCTCCGGCACCCTCCATGGGTTGCTGCGCGCCAGGGGATTGACGCAGGACGACAGCCACATCTTCTGCCGCCCCGATCAAGTGGTTGAAGAGATCGTCGGATGCGTCGATTTCCTCCGGGATCTCTATGCCACCGTCGGATTGGGACCCGACAACGTCCGGTTCTCGACCCGGCCGCCGAAGTCGGTGGGAACCGATGCCCAGTGGGCCGAAGCCGAGGCGGCGATCCCGGTCGCCCTCGAGAAGGCCGGCCTGGACTTCGTGGTCGACGCCGGTGACGGTGCCTTCTACGGACCGAAGATCGACATCGACGTGCGCGATGCCATCGGGCGGTCGTGGCAGCTGGCGACGATCCAGGTCGACTTCCAGAATCCCGAACGGTTCGGGCTCGAGTACATCGACGACAACGGCGAGCGTATCCAGCCGGTGATGATCCACCGTGCCCTGATGGGTTCGGTGGAGCGTTTCATAGGCGTCCTGGTGGAGCATTTCGCCGGAGCGTTCCCGACCTGGCTCGCTCCCGTTCAGGCGGTACTGATCCCGATCGCCGACCGGCACGACGACTACGCGCGCAAGGTTGCGGCCGAACTTGTGGCCGTCGGAGCGCGGGCCAAGGTCGATGACTCCGACAACACGATGGGCGCCAAGATCCGTCACCAGCAGCTACAGAAGGTCCCCTACATGCTGATCGTCGGCGACGACGAGCAGTCCAATGGGACCGTCTCGGTCCGCCCCCGCACGGGCAAGGAGCAGCGTGACGTTCCGGCAGGCGAGTTCGCGTCGAAGCTCGTCGCCGAGATCGAGTCCCGGGCCCTCGAACTCAGCTACTGATGGATCGGCTGTGGAGCCCGTGGCGGAGCGAGTACGTGACCGGGACCAGTAGCCCCGAGGACGACGGCTGCGTCTTCTGCGACCATCTCGCCGCGGGCGACGACCGCGAGACTCACATCCTGTGGCGCGGGAAGCACGTCTTCGTGCTCCTCAACGCGTACCCGTACAACTCCGGTCACGTGATGATCGCCCCGCTGCGTCACGTCGGCGACCTCAACGAGATGAGTCATCAGGAACGAGCGGAGCTCATGGACGCGACCAACCGCTCCGTTGGGATCATCACCGAGGCGATGAACCCCGGCGGCTTCAACGTCGGGATGAACCTCGGCCCTGCCGGGGGAGCGGGCATCCCGGGCCATCTGCACATGCACGTCGTCCCGCGCTGGGGCGGCGACACGAACTTCATGACGACGATCGGCGAGACCAAGGTGCTTCCGACGATGCTGGCCGACACCGACGCCAAGCTCAGACCTCTGTTCGAAGTCGGTTAGGCGTCGTCTTTGCCGGCTCGTTCGAGGACCTTCTGGGCGAGGTCGTGGGGGACTTCCTGGTAGTGGCTGAAGTTCCACGAGAAGGTTCCCTGGCCCCCGGTCATCGAGCGAAGGTCGGTGGCGTAGTGGGTGACCTCGCCGAACGGGACCTTGGCCTTCACGATCTGACGGCCGCCCCCGACGGTTTCGATGCCTTCGGGGATCCCGCGGCGCTTCTGGAGATCGCCCATGATGTCGCCGGTGAACGCCTCGGGGACCATCACGTCGAGTTCCCAGATGGGTTCGAGGAGGCTGAACCCGGCCTTCTGTGCGGCGTCCTTGATGGCCGCCGAGCCGGCGAGTTGGAACGCCATGTCGGATGAGTCGACGGTGTGGAACTTGCCGTCGTAGAGCTCGACCTTGATGTCGATCATCGTGTACCCGGTGCCGAGGCCCTTCTCCATCTCCGCGCGGATGCCCTTCTCGACCGAGGGGATCCACTGGTTGGGGATCGAGCCACCGAAGATCTTGTCCTCGTAGACGAATCCCGAGCCACGGGGGAGCGGTTCGACGCGGATGTTGCAGATGCCGTACTGCCCGTGGCCGCCGGATTGCTTGACGTGACGACCGATGGCTTCGGCCTTGCCGCCGAGGCTCGTGCGGTAGGGGACGATGAAGGGAACCTCTTCGACCTCGACCGAGAACTTGTCCTTGAGGTGATGCAAGACGACATCGAGATGCGCGTCGCCCATGCCCCAGAGGATCGTCTGATGTGTCTCGTCGGACCGTTCGAGCTTCACCGAAGGGTCTTCTTCGATCAGCTTGTGCAAGCCGATCATCAGCTTGTCTTCATCGCCCTTGGTCTTCGGCTCGATCGCCTTCGGCAAAAGGGACTCGGGGGGTTCGATCGGCGGGAGAACGACGGGATCGTTCTTGTCCGAGAGCGTGTCGCCGCTGAGGGTGTGGTTGAGCTTGGCGATCGCGCCGATGTCCCCGGCGACCAGTTCGTTCACGTTCTCCTGGGTCTTGCCGCGCATCGTGAACACGCCGGCGACCCGCTCGTCGGCTTTCCGCGACGAGTTGTGTATCTGGCCCTCGTTCGTGACCTTGCCCGAGAAGACGCGGAAGAAGCTGATCCGGCCGACGTAGGGGTCGGTCGTGGTCTTGAACACCAGTGCCGACATCGGTCCGTCCGACTTGGCCTCTCTCGTCTTGCCATCTTCGGTTTCGATCGGAGGACGGTCGAGGGGCGACGGGCCCGCAGCAACGATGACATCGGCGAGGCGGTCGACGCCGATCAGCTTCGTCGCGGCTCCGCAAAACACCGGGAAGATCGTCGCCTCATCGATGCCCTCGTGGAGCGCCTTCACGATCTCGTTTCGGGTGATCTCGCCGCCTTCGAGGTAGCGCTCGAGGAGGGCGTCATCGGTCTCGGCAACGGAGTCGAGGAGGTCGGTGCGGACCTCGTCGACGCGAGCCTGACGGTCCTCAGGGATCTCCTGCTCGAGGTGCTTGCCCCTCTGGTCGTACGCGAAGGCCTCCTGATCGAGCACCGAGATGATCCCGCTGAAGTTGTGTTCCCGTCCCAGAGGCAGGCTCAGCGGAGCGCAGCCTTTGCCGAAGGTCTCGCGCAGCTGCTCGAGGGTCCGCCTGAAGGAGGCGTTCTCTCGCTCGAGCTTGTTGACGAAGATCATGCGGGGGAGGCCGAGCTCTTCGGCGTAGTTCCACGCCACCTGGGTCTGAACCTCGATCCCTTCCACCGCCGAGACCACGAAGACGGCGAGGTCGGCGACGCGCATCGCGGAGCGGAGCTCTCCGATGAAGTCGGCATAGCCGGGAGCGTCGAGGACGTTGATCTTGCAGTCGCCCCACTCGAGGGGGGCAAGGGCGGTGGAAACAGAGATCTGGCGACGGTGCTCTTCGTCGTCGAAGTCGGTGACGGTGTTGCCTTCTTCGACCGTCCCTAGACGGGTGGTGGCACCCGAGAGAAAGAGGAGGGCCTCGGCCAGGGACGTCTTACCGGACCCTCCGTGACCTACCAGGACCACGTTGCGGATGTTCTCGGTGGCGTAACTCTTCATCAGCAGCTCCCCGGATACACCGACGGTTAGAGGCCATGGTAGCCGTCTATATGGGAGGGTGATAGACGTGCTTAACGCCAGGATCAGAGCGGGATGGGACCGCTTCATGCGGCCGATCGGCCGCGCCGTCGCGAGCTCGGGGATCAGCCCCGATGCCATCACCTACTTCAGTGTCGCGCTCGCTGGGGTGGCCGCCTACTACATCGTTGAGGGCCATCTCCTGATCGCCGGGATCATCTCAACCGCGGCCGGGGTCGCGGACCTTTTCGACGGAGCGGTGGCGAAGGCCAAGGGGGTCACGAGCAAGTTCGGAGCGGTGCTCGACTCGACCACCGACCGGCTCACCGACGCCCTGGTGTTCCTCCCGATCGTGTGGCTCTACGCGGTGCGGCCCGACATCCCGAGTCACGATGAACCGTGGGTCGCCATCACCGCGATGATCGCCCTGGTCGCCTCGTTCCTGGTGTCGTACGTCAAGGCCCGGGCCGAGAGCCTCGGTTTCGATTGCAACGTGGGGATCGCGGAGCGCGCGGAACGGCTGATCCTCATCAATGCAGCCTTGATCCTCGACTTCGTCCCGGTGGCGATGGTGATCCTTGCCGCGGCGGCGATCGTGACGTTCCTCCAGCGGATCTTGTACGTGAGGAAGCAGGCGCGTGCCACCTAGGTACGAACGGCCGCCGGGTGAGGGCAGACTCATCCAGCTCGTGTACTACGCGTTCGTCGGTGGTTCCGCCCTTGCGCGCGCATTGCCGGAGCGGATGTCCTACGGACTGGCGCGCGCCGCGGGACGTATCTCGGCCCGGATCTCGAAGAAGAGGGACCAGGTACGAGCCAACCTCGCGAGAATCTCGGGGCACCCGCTCGATTCCCCGGAGCTCGACCACCTCGTGGTCAAGGCGTACCAGTCGTACGCGCGCTACTGGCTCG
Source organism: Actinomycetota bacterium (assembly GCA_009377815.1). Lineage (GTDB taxonomy): Bacteria > Actinomycetota > CADDZG01 > CADDZG01 > WHSQ01 > WHTI01. The sequence continues at coordinate 8,415 of WHTI01000008.1, read as the reverse complement.
AGACTTTCGCCCTGGTGCGCGAGGACCAAGCCTTCTTCCTCGATCGCTTCCGGAGTCCGACCGGGCATCGTCTCTTCGACTACGTAGCGCAGGGCAAGGGCGCCATCGTGGTAGTCGGTCACCTCGGCAACTGGGATGCCGCAGGGGCGTGGGTCGGCGCGAACGGGCATCTGCTGGTGACCGTCGCGGAGGTCCTCAAGCCGCGCCGCATGTTCGATTTCTTCGTGGCTCATCGCGCCCAACTCGGGATGGTGATCCACCCCGCGGAGCGCGGAGCAACCCTGAAGCTCGCGGAGGCGGTCGAGAACGGAGCGGTGGTGGCGATCCTCGGGGACCGGGACCTCAAGGGCAGAGGACCAGTGGTGGAGTTCTTCGGCGAGCAGGTGCCGTTCCCGGCGGGTCCCGCGTCGGTTGCGCTCAAGACGGGGGCTCCCGTGTTCATCGCCGGTGTTTACGGCGTCATTCACGAGGACGGCAAGCGAGGTTGGATCGCCGACATCTCTGAGCCGATCGAGATCGCCCCCGGATCGGGCCCGGAGCGCGTCCAGGCGATCACCCAGCAGGTGGCCCGCGAACTCGAGCGGTGCGTTGCCAAGCACCCGGAGGAGTGGCACGTCTTCCAGCCGTTCTGGCCCAGCGACCGCGCCGCCGCAGCTCGATGAAGATCGCGCTCGTCTGTCCCTACGCATGGGACAGGTTCGGTGGGGTGCAGAGTCACGTCCGCGCTCTCGCGTCCGCATTGAGGCAGCGGGATCATCAGGTAGAGGTGTTCGCGCCACGCTCGAAGTCAGCACCCGAGATGAGCCCCGAACCGGGGGTTACGTTCACCGGGCGTTCGGTAGCGGTCCCTGCCAACGGATCGGTCGCACCGCTCGCGTTCGGCCCGATGGCAGCGGTCTCTCTACGGAGGGCTCTGAAGGAGTTCGACCCCGATGTCCTCCATCTCCACGAGCCGCTGATCCCCAGCCTCAGCCTGCTGGCGTTGTGGAACTCGGACGTCCCGGCGGTCGGGACCTTCCACGCCTCGGCCGAGGCGAGCTTCGGCTATCAGGCTGGAAAGCCCGCCTTGATCAAGTCGATGAAGAAGCTAGCGGTCCGCACCACAGTCTCCGACGCCGCCCGTGGATTGATCGGACGCTACTTCCCGGGTGACTACGAGATGACTCCGAACGGCGTCGACGTGCCGCGCTTCCGCGACGCCCAGCCGGTCGATCTGGATGGGAGCAACATCGTGTTGTTCCTCAGCCGGATCGAGCCGCGCAAAGGGCTCGATGTCCTCATCGAGGCGCTTGCCCGCGTCGACCGGGACGATGTCACCCTCGTGGCCGCGGGGACGGGACCGGAAGAGCGGCGTTGCCGCGCTCTGGCGAAGCGCCTCGGCGTCGAGGCGGTATGGCTGGGCCGCGTGTCGGAAGCCGATCTGCCCCGCGTTTTCAAGGCCGCGAGCATCTACTGCGCGCCCGGTCTCGGGGGCGAGTCGTTCGGGATCGTGCTGATCGAGGCGATGGCGGCCCGAGTCCCGGTCATCTGTTCGGACCTCCCCGGGTTCCGGGCGGTGGCGTCCGATGCTGCGCTCGTGGTGCCCCCCGGCGATCCCGATGCTCTTGCGGGGGCCATCGCATCGGTATTCGACGAACCCGGCCGAGCCGGAGCGATGTCGCTGGCGAGCGAGAACGTGGCCACTCGCTACGACTGGGCGGCACTCGTGGAACACGTCGAGTCGCTGTACGTCCGCGCGGTAGGTTCCCCGCCGGCTGGATGATCGCCTGTGTGCTAGCATAAGCACATGCGAATGCACATAGTGGTCGATGACGATCTGATCGCAGAACTCGATAAGCGGATCGGTCGCCGCAAGCGGAGCGCGTTCATAACCTCTCTGCTGCGGCGTGCGCTCGAGGATCGGCGACGCTGGGACGCGATCGAGTCCGCGCTCGGCGCTCTTCGGGACACCGGGCATGAATGGGACAACGATCCGGCCGAATGGGTTCGAGCGCAGCGGGACGCGGACGAGCGCCGGGTCGGCTAGTCGATGTTGCTTCTGGACACCACCGTCCTGATCGATGCCTTGCGGGGTCGGCCGGCGGCCGACCGATTGCGCGCTCTGAGGAACGATGATGTGCCGTACGCCTGCGCGATCAACGTCGAGGAGGTGATGCGGGGGATCTTCGAGCATGAAACTCGTGCGGTGTCGGCGTTTCTCGCTGGATTACGCATCGTCTCCCTGGGTTTCGACGAGGGTGAGATGGCCGGGACGTGGAGACGCGAGTACGCCGAGCGCGGGGTGACGTTGTCGCAAGCAGACTGCCTCGTGGCCGCAGCCAGCGTGTCGATCGGCGCCACCCTGGCGACGGGAAATCCGACTGACTTCCCTATGCCGGAAGTAACGGTTGAGCACTGGCCGGTGGGTCTCTAAGGCGCTCACGGAGGCGGTGAAGCCCTAGTCCCCCACTGGTTGTGAGATCGACACGTAGGCTACGAGCCATGACGGGACCGCCGAAGATCGAGAGAGGGTCGAAGTTGCCCGATTGGGACGCGCCACGGAGACCGACGGTCACCGCGGCCGAGGCGATCTATCTGCTCGCGCTGGGTCTCCTCATCCTCGTCTTCCTTTTCCTCCTTGGCCTGACGGTCCGGGATGAGGGGACCGGGATCACCCTCGTCCTCTTCTTCATCTTCGGACTGGGGATCAGCCTTGGAACGTCGGGACGGAGAGCACTGCTGTCGGCGCAGGCCCGGAGGCTGAAGGAGCACGAGCATCCCCGCCTCGCCAACCTCGTCGGAGGGCTGGCCAAGGATCTGGGCGTTCCGGCCCCCAAGTTGCGCATCATCGAAGATGAGGGAGCCAACGCGATGGTGTGTCGTTCCGGGGGCCCGGTGATCGCCGTGACCGATGAACTGATGACCACCTTCACCCGAACCGAGATCGAGGCGGTGGTCGCGCATTGCCTGGTGCGTCTCAACAGCAGGGGCCTGCGCATGGCGATGCTCGCGTCCGAGCTGGTCTTCCTCGCCGGGCCCTTGCGGCCGATGGTCGGATTCGACGACGACATCAGGGCGGTGGCAGTCACCAAGTACCCGCCGGGGATGATCGCCGCGATCCGCAAAGCGGCCTCTCGATCCGGGCGGCATCAGCCGCTCTGGTTCGTTGCCGACGGCCGGTGGCACAACCCCCGGGAGCAGCGGACGGCTGCCATCGAGGATCTCTGAGCCTCACTTGACGATTGCCACTGGAGAGCCTCGTGACCGTGATAACTTCGCCCGCTGGATGACTCTCTCTCGCCGGATGCCTCGGTAACGCACGGAACAGGTGAGAGTCCACCCCGCCGCCCGAGGACTTCCAAGGGCATCTTCCCGGCGGGAACGAGCCCCCACTAGGCGGGGCGTTGCGGGCATCTTGGTCCCGTAAGCAGACGAGCCATGAGGAGTTGACGCGTGTCCAAGAACCAGAAGATCGCAGCGATCGGGGGAGGAGTGCTACTCCTCGCTGTCGGCGCCTTCTTCCTCCTTAGCGGTGGGGTAGACGACCTACCGATCATCGGCAAGGACGATCCGGTGACGTGCCCCCTGACGGGCGAAGAGCCGAGAGACGAAGCGATCGTTGAGCGCGCTGCGGTCGGGGTCAAGATCGAGAACGCCGCCGTCGCGCGACCCCTGTCGGGGCTCGAGGATGCCGATCTCGTCTACGAGGAGCTCGTCGAGGGCGGGGAGACGAGGTTCATGGCGATCTATCACTGCTCCGACACCAAGAAGGGCGGCCCGGTGCGAAGCGCCCGCATTGTGGATCCGTCATTGCTCGCGCCGATCACTCGGGTCCTGGGATTCTCGGGCGCTAACCAGCCGGTTCTCGAGGCAATGGCCGCCGCGGACATCGTCGCTCTGACGGAGACCGCGGCCGGGAGCGCTATGCAGCGCGTGCCACGCGACGGCATCAGCTCGGAGCACACCCTCTACGCGAATTCGGCGAAGCTCCGGAAGGCCGCGGCCAAGGATTACTCGGACGCACCTCCGGACGAGATGTTCAAGTTCGGAGAGCTCGAGTCCAAGGGCAAGAAGGCGTCCACGATCACCTTGAACTTCGGAGGGGCGAGCACCATCACCTACGAGTATTCGGGAGATGCGTGGAGCCGCTCTCAGGACGGTGTGCCGTTCGTCTCGGAGGCCGGGGGCCAGATCGCTCCGACCAACGTGATCGTCGAGGAACACGTCGTGAACTTCTCGGACACCATCTTCGACGTCACCGGCAACCCATCCATCGAGATCGAGGACGAGACCGGCTCGGGACGTGCGGTGCTGTTCCGCAACGGCCGAGCGATCGTCGGCCGATGGGTGCGGGAGTCGAGTGATGCTCCGGTCGTGTTCGAACGGAAGTCGGGGGGCCTGATGGTGTTCGCGCCGGGGTCCATATGGATCGAGTTAGTGCCCAGCGATGCGGGCGAAGTGAAAGGATCATTCTCATATGAGAAGTAGGCGTTCCGTACTCTTGGCCGCGGTGATGGCCATCGCGCTCTTGGGTGCGGCTTGTAGTTCCGATGATCCCGATGCCACCGGGGCGGTCGAACCGAGCGCATCACCGACCCCCACGCCGGATCCAACCTGCCCCCTCACGGGCCAGGATCCGCCCGGCAAGGTGAAACTCGATCGCCCGGCGATCGCGGTGAAGGTCGAGAACGATCCCGCGGCGCGCCCGCAGTCCGGACTCGAGAGGGCGGACGTCGTCTTCGAGGAGCGGGTCGAGGGTGGCATCACTCGTTTCATGGCGATCTTCCACTGCGGGGATGCCGACGTAGTGGGCTCGGTACGTAGCGGTCGCTTCGACGACCCGAAGATCGCACTTCCGTTCACTTCGCTGATAGCCGCGTCCGGCTCCAACCAGACCGTCACCAACGAGATGACCGAGCGGGGCATCCTCTACCTCACCGAGTCGACCACCGATGGACTGTTCCGGGACTCGACCCTGGGTTCGGGAGTCCACGGTCTGTTCGCTAACAGCAAGATCCTGCGCAAGGCCGCGGTCGAGGGCGACCTCAAACCGCCGAAGGAGGGCATCTTCACTTTCGGCGAGATCGCCAACAAGGCGAAGAAGGCGGCGACGGTGTCGATGAACTTCACTCCCTCGAACACGATCGAATACCGCTGGGAGAACAATGGTTGGGCGCGCTACGAAGCGGGCGTCCCGTTCATGACGCGAGCCGGAGCTCAGCTATCGGTTCCCAACGTCCTCGTGCAGCTCGTGCAGGTCGACAACGGGACCATCGTCGACGTCGCCGGCAATCCATCGACCGACATCACCATGGTCGGCACGGGCAAGGTTCTGTTGTTCCGTGACGGCAAGGTCATCAAGGGAACCTGGGAGATCAAGAAGGAGGGGGGAGCCCCCACCTTCACCGACAAGACCGGTGAGCCTCTCGTGTTCGCCGAGGGCCCGATCTGGATCGAGCTGATCCCGAACAAGGACGGCGAGGTCGAGGGAGCCGTGGCGTTCTCCAAGAAGCTCACTCCCTGATCCGCACCTTCGCAAAGTCCGTTCCCGGGCCCCGGCGGTAGGATTGGGGCCGGTTGCCGATCCGCCGGCAGCAGATCTTGAGGAAGGAACTAGGGAGATGTCCGACACCCAGAGGGAAACTGGATCGGCACGGGTCAAGCGGGGCCTGGCCGAGATGCTCAAAGGCGGCGTCATCATGGACGTCACCAACGCCGACCAGGCCAAGATCGCCGAGGATGCCGGCGCGGTAGCCGTGATGGCGCTCGAGCGCGTGCCCGCCGATATCCGAGCCGAGGGTGGCGTCGTGCGCATGGCCGACCCCGAGAAGGTCGCCGAGATCGTTGACTGCGTCTCGATCCCGGTCATGGCCAAGTGCCGCATCGGGCACTTCGTCGAAGCTCAGGTCCTCCAGTCCCTGGGGGTCGACTACATCGATGAATCCGAAGTCCTGACTCCGGCCGATGAGGCCAACCACGTGAACAAGTGGGACTTCACGGTCCCGTTCGTCTGCGGCGCGACCAACCTGGGCGAGGCACTACGTCGCTTGGGTGAGGGTGCCGCGATGATCCGGTCGAAGGGCGAAGCCGGAACCGGCAACGTCGTCGAGGCGGTTCGACACATGCGGGCGATCACTTCCGAGATCAAGCGTCTCAGTACGCTCGGTGGCGAGGAGCTCATGGCTGCGGCCAAGGAGCACCGGGCTCCGTACGACCTCGTTCGCGAGATCTCCGAAACCGGAAGGTTCCCCGTCGTGCTGTTTACGGCAGGTGGGATCGCGACGCCGGCAGACGCGGCTCTCATGATGCAGTTAGGCGCCGACGGTGTGTTCGTCGGCTCGGGCATCTTCAAGTCCGGGGACCCGGCTGCACGTGCTCGTGCGATCGTGGATGCAACCACACACTACGAGGACGCCGACATGATCGCCAAGGTATCCCACGGCCTGGGCGAGGCGATGGTCGGGATCAACGTCTCAGACATCCCCGAGAGCGAGCGTCTGGCGACGCGAGGCTGGTAGTGCAGGTGCATCTGTGAAAGTCGGTGTGCTTGCCCTCCAGGGTGACGTGCGCGAGCACATGCGCTCGATCGAGGGTGCCGGCGCGACCGCGGTCACCGTAAAGCGTGCGGATCAACTCGCAGGGGTGGACGCGCTGATCATGCCGGGCGGTGAATCAACGACGATCGGCAAGCTCCTCGATCGCTTCGATCTCCTGGAACCGCTGACGACGCGCGTCGAGAACGGCATGCCGGTCTACGGGACCTGTGCCGGCTTGATCCTCCTGGCTCGAGAGGTCGTCGGCGACGAGGACGCACCGTTCCGGGTCCCGGTTCTCGATGTCAGCGTCAGGCGGAACGCCTATGGACGGCAGGTTGACTCGTTCGAGACCGACCTCGAGGTCTCCGGCTTCGAGGAGACGCTTCACGCTGTCTTCATCCGCGCTCCGTCGATCGAGTCGGCGGGGGACGAAGTCGAGGTGCTCGCGGAGTACGACGGCGCGCCGGTGATGGTGAGGCAAAGCAATATCCTTGCGTCCAGCTTCCATCCCGAGATGACCGACGATGAGCGGATCCACGAACTCTTCGTCTCGATGGCGAACTGAGAGGTACCGGTGTCCGGACATTCCAAGTGGTCGACGATCAAGCGCAAGAAGGGTGCCGCGGACTCTCAGCGCGCCAAGCTCTGGGGCAAGCTCCTGCGTTTCGTCGAGGTCGCCGCGCGCGAGGGCGGAGGCAACATCGAGGGGAACCCCACGCTCGCAACCGCGGTTCAGAAGGCGAAAGCGAGCTCGGTAACCAACGACAACATCGAGCGCGCCATCAAGCGCGGTACCGGGGAGCTCCAGGGGGAGACCTACGAGGAGACCTCGTACGAAGGCTACGGACCGGGGGGCGTCGCCATCCTCGTCCGCTGCCTCACCAGCAATCGCAACCGCTCGGCCCAGGACGTCCGGTCTGCCTTCAACAGCCACGGCGGCAAGCTCGCCGAGCCCGGCGCCGTCGCGTGGATGTTCGAGCCGAAGGGTGTCGTCATGGTCGAGGCCGCTTCAACCAGCGAGGACGAGGTCTTCCTGGTCGCTGCCGACGCGGGAGCCGAAGACATCCGCGCCTCGGAGGAATCGATCGAGGTCGTTACGCCAACCGACGCCATGAAGGCGGTGCGGGACGCTCTTGAGGGGGCCGGGATGACCATCGAATCCTCCGACCTCACCATGATCCCCAAGACGACGGTCGCGGTAGAGGGCTCGGACGCCAAGAAGGTGCTGAACCTGATCGACGAGCTCGACGAACTCGATGACGTGCAGGACGTTTTCGCCAACTTCGACATCTCCGACGACGTCCTCGCCTCGCTGGCCTCCTAGGCCCCTGCCACCCTCCAAATCCGCGCGGGCGTCGCAGGCCTGGAGTATCTTACGAACATGCGTTCGATAGGCGGGGCCAGCGCGCGCGTCCTCGGGATCGACCCGGGCCTGACGACGACCGGATTCGCGGTCGTGGAGCGGAACTCCGGGCGCCTGAAGGCCATCACCCACGGGGTGATCAGGACGGATCGGAAGGAACCGGTAGCCGACCGCCTGCTGTTCCTCAGGAGAGGGCTGATCGAGGTGATCGAGGCCCACGCCCCCGGCGGGCTGTCGCTCGAGCGGGTGTTCTTCAACGCCAATGTGAGGACCGCGATCTCGGTGGGACAGGCCTCGGGCGTGATCCTCGCGACCGCCGCCGAACACGGCCTCGTCGTCACCCATCACACCCCGACGGAGGTCAAGAGTTCGGTCGCCGGTTACGGAGCGGCCGAGAAGGCTCAGGTGGGGGACATGGTGGCGAGGCTCCTCGGGATGAGTGAGCCGCCCAAGCCGGCCGATGCCGCAGATGCGTGCGCTCTGGCCATCTGCATGTTGAACTCGAACGGACTGAACCGAGCGATACAGGAGGCTCTC